>JAOZOC010000223.1 GCA_029933495.1 Bacteroidales bacterium | reverse complement strand
TCAAAATCAATAATGCCGGTAACCTTTTCATTTTCAACCAGCATATTCCATTCGTTGGCATCATTATGAATAATTGACTTTCTTAATTCGGGAAGCACAGGCACAACATTTTCTTCAAACTGCTGAAAGAAATAGCTTACTCTGTTCCTGTCTTTTGTATTGGTAATATCTTTTAAATATTTCTTATTAAGATTAAGATATTGAATGCCCCATTCCCATTCTCTTGCCCTGATGGTGTAATTGTCAGTCTTTTGAAGTTTTAAATCCATTTGAGCAAGAAATTCTCCGAAGGATTGAAACAGACCTTTTGTGTGTTTTACATCGTCAAGAGATTCTCCTGCAATATAAGAGAGCATTCTGCAAATATTCTCTTTCCCTTCAATTTCAATTATCTTAACAAATGAACCATCAGTGAATGGTATTGGTTTTGGAAAAGCGTTACTGTCAGAATCCTGTAATGATAGAAGCACCTGATTCTCTGCTTCAACCAGTGCCAGGGTTTCTTTGTTATATAAGTATGTTTTGAAAATAAACTTCTTATTTTCTGTTTTAACGAGGTAATTTGCATTTTCGTAACCATTAAGCTTTTTTATCTCAATATTATGAAAGCCAAATTGTTTTTGTAAGAGTTTATTCATTTGGATTGTTTAATAGAGTAATATTACTTGTCGATACTCCGAAAAAGGCAAAAATAGTAAATATCAATAATATTAGCCTTGCAAAAACTCCCTGAAAGTATTATCTGAATAGAAGACAACTATTTTCTCAATTTTTCGGCCATAAGGTGCAGGTGACTCTGAACTTACTTTGTACGATTCTTTATTGGCTTCTTCAGATTCAATTTTCGGTTTTTCTTTTTCCACTTCAGGAAATGATTCTTTTTTGCTGCTCAAATTAAACATCTTTCCTTTTCCAAACATCAGCCAGTCGGAATTTATCTCAGGGTATTTGGAAAGAATTTTCATTACAAAATCCAGACTTGGTTTATTTCTGCCCGACAATATATGGGAGACACCTGACCGCTGAACATCTATTTCGTCGGCCAATCGGGTAGGGGAAAGGTTCAGTGATTTTAAGATTAACTGTATGCGCTCTATCATTACTTTACTTCCTTTTTGTGTAAAAAAAACTGTCATTATTTCTGTTTACAAAAATACACTTTATATAAGTTTTACAACTGTAAAAGTTACAAATGTAATTAAAACTTACTTTGTTTACAAATATATAAACGGTTACAAATGTAAATAATTGTATCTATCTTCACAAGTATAATAATAGCATTTAAAAGAGTTGATACACAAGTATATAACTCAAATTTACTGATTTGATCAAAAGATGCTTTTCTTTATGTCAAATATTAAATAAACCCTTTAGATAAAATATGAAATGGTCTGAAAATGAAGATATAAAATAAACAAATGATTAGTTGTTTAAAAGGATTTGGGATAGTTTAAAATTGTCAATTTTGATAATTGTTGCCATTTACTGAATAATAATGCTTAAAATGCAGTAAATCAGATTAAAAGGGTTGATTTGTGTTAAATTGTAATGAATGATAATATTTTATATTTTAGTTGTGTACAAATGTAATATTATTGCTTTCCTCACAGTTACATTTTTTCCCTCACAGTTACAAACTGTGAGGAACTGCAAAAAAAAGCGCAGAATATCTGCGCTTTTAATAGGGTATTTATGCTATTAGTCTAGTTTATGAATGACCAATCCGCTTCGTAATTTAGGCTCGAACCAGGTTGTCTTCGGCGGCATAATATTTCCGCTGTCTGCAATATCAATAAGTTGTTTCATCGAAACCGGATATAGTGCGAATGCAACTTTCATCTCACCGTTGTCAACACGCCTGCTTAACTCTTCCAAACCTCTTATGCCTCCGACAAAGTCAATGCGCTGTGAGCGGCGCAAATCTTCAATGCCAAGTAACGGCCCGAGAACGTGCTCGGATAGTATTGTCACATCAAGAACACCAATAGGATCATTATCATTGTATGTTCCTTCTTTTGATGTTAGCGAATACCATTTGCCTTCGAGGTACATTCCGAAGTTATGCAGTCTGTCAGGTTTGTAAATATCCTCTGCAACTTCATTAAGGTCAAATTTATCTTTCAGTTTATCGATAAACTCAGCGGGCTTCATCCCGTTAAGGTCTTTCACTACCCGGTTATAGTCGATTATAGTCAACTGATCGTCAGGAAAATGAACCGCAAGGAAGAAGTTGTATTCCTCATCTCCGGTATGATTGGGATTAGCTTCCCTTTTCTCCTTGCCTACCAATGCAGCAGCAGCAGTACGGTGATGACCATCAGCAACATAGGTGTACGGAATGGTCTCAAAAAGACTTACAATCTTATTATTAATATCCTGCTCCTTAATAACCCAGAAATGATGTCCGACTCCATCATCAGCAACAAAATCATAAACAGGTACATTATTGACAACATAATCCTTAATGATGTTATCAAGCTCCTCAAAAGCAGGATATGCAAAAAAGACGGGCTCAATGTTAGCATTGTTTACCCTGACGTGCTTCATTCTGTCTTCCTCTTTATCCGGCCTTGTTAATTCATGCTTTTTAATAACACCATTCAGATAGTCATCAACAGACGCAGAACCCACAATTCCGTATTGTGTTTTGCCAAACATTGTCTGGCCATATATATATAGATAATCTTTGTTATCCTGTAAAAGCCAGCCTTTTTCCTGAAACATATCGAAATTCTCCTTAGCTTTTGCATAAACTGCTTCAGAATGAATGTCAATATCTTCAGTCAGGTCAATTTCCGGTTTAATTATATGCAAAAGAGAATACTCATTTCCCTGTGCTTCTTTACGGGCCTCTTCCGAATTCAGAACGTCGTAGGGTCTTGAAGCTACTTTTGAAGCCAGCTTCTCAGGCGGGCGTACTCCCTTGAATGGTTTTAAAATTGCCATTTTGAAATGTGTTTAAAAGTTATACGTTTAGTTTCCATAAACATCAGTTGACAGGTCATTCTCAATTATTTCCTGGTGTTCAGGATGAGGAGCTTCGTCAAGTCTGTTTGGTTTAGCTCTGTTGTTGTTATGATTACTTTTCTGCAATGAGCCTATCAGCGCACCGATCATTTTTGTCATCTCCATAAGGAAGTTTCTCGATTCTTCAACAAGAGTATCCGTAATAAGGCCCTGTTTCTCAGCAATAGAAGTGTAAACAACGCACTCTCTTATTGAGCTTTTAGCCATTTTCAGATAATATACAAACTGGCTTTTATTTCTGGCTGACCCCTCTGATATGTAGAGTGCAATATCCTGTGCCGAGGTATTGAACCTGTTAATAAGCACGCTAGAATGCTCTGTTGGGAATAATGCTGTTGCATTATATACCCAGTCAATATAATCTAAAGCTTTATGATAGATTCGTAGATCTTCAAATCTGAAAAATGTTTGAATTCTTGAGTTTTCGTTTTCCATTGTTAATTCCAATTTCGTATTAGAAATTTAATTTACTTTAAAAGTCGTATCTCCCTTCTCGAGAAAGCTGACAATCTGCTCTGCAGCAGCAATTCCGGCATTAATATTTGCTTCGGCAGTCTGTGCGCCCATCTTTTTGGGTGAGAAGAAACATCTGTCGCCATAATTATTCTCAAGGTCTGCTTTGCAATCGGGTGCAATATCAGAAACATATTTAAAATCGTTTCTGTCTCTGAAAACCCGCAAAAGGTCGTCTTCATCAATAACCTCTTTTCTTGCAGTATTAAGCAGAGTTGCTCCTTTTGGCATTCTCGACATCAGGTTATAATTAATTGAGTTTTTTGTGTGTTCATTTGCAGGAATATGAAGCGAAATATACTGACAGGTGCTGTAAAGCTCTTCTTCAGTGTCAACGGCTTTTGCCCCCATACTCTCTATTTTCTCTTTGGCAACAAACGGATCGAAAGCATAAACATCCATACCAAAGCCTTTTGCAATATCACCTACCAGACTACCAACGTGTCCAAAAGCATGAATACCTATTTTTTTATCTTTTAATTCTGTTCCGGCAGTGCCATTAAACTTATTACGAGCCATAAAAACCAGCATTCCGAGAGCAAGCTCGGCAACAGCGTTTGAGTTTTGACCCGGTGTGTTCATCACAACAATATTTTTAGCAGTTGCTGCTTCGAGGTCGATATTATCATAACCTGCACCAGCCCTGACAATGATCTTCAGGTTTTTAGCAGCATCAATAACCTCTTTAGTAGCTTTGTCACTTCTGATTATCAAGGCATCAACATCCGCTACTGCTTTAACAAAATCAGATTGATCGGCATATTTTTCGAGTAAAACGAATTCATAACCTGCATCTTTGCAGACTTTTTTAATACTATCCACTGCTGCCTGAGCAAATGGTTTAACGGTTGCAACTAATACTTTTGCCATAGTTTTTATTTATTTATTTTTATAATCACACTATTTAGTGTTGTTTTTCAAATTCCTGCATCGCAGCAACAAGTGCCTCAACACTCTCTTTTGGCAGGGCATTGTATGTAGAGGCTCTGAAACCACCTACTGACCGATGACCTTTTATTCCAACCATTCCTTTAGCTGTAGCAAATTCGTAGAACTCTTTTTCAAGCTCTTTATACTCCTCATTCATAACAAAACAGATATTCATCAGGGAACGGTCTTCTTTAGCAATAGTACCGACAAACAGTTTATTCCTGTCAATCTCATCATAAAGAATTTGTGCTTTTTCAATATTCTTTTTTTCCATAGCTGCGATTCCTCCATTGTTTTTCAACCATTTCAGAGTTTGCAGAGCAGCATAAACAGGAACAACAGGAGGTGTGTTGAACATTGAGTCTTTATCAATGTGCGTTTGGTAATTGAGCATTGTTGGGATATCTCTGTCAACTTTACCTAAAATATCATCTTTTACAATAACAAAAGTAACACCGGCAGGAGCAAGGTTCTTCTGAGCACCACCATAAATAAGTACATACTTTGAAATATCAATCGGACGGCTGAAGATATCTGACGACATGTCGGCTACCAATGGAACGGGGCTGTCAATATCATTTCTTATCTCTGTGCCATAAATAGTATTGTTTGTTGTAATGTGAAAATAATCGGCATCTTCCGGAATAGTGTAATCTTTGGGGATATAGTTAAAAGTAGTATCTTCCGAAGTTGCAACAACATCAACCTCACCGAATAGTTTAGCCTCTTTAATAGCTTTTTTCGACCAGGCTCCTGTGTTCAGATAAGCGGCCTTTTTTTTCATCAGGTTGAACGGAATCATAGCAAACTGGGTGCTTGCACCACCTCCAAGGAATATAACCGAATATCCTTCAGGGATGTTTAACAGCTCTTTAAACAGGGCTACAGCCTCGTCCATAACTGCTACAAACTCTTTGCTTCTATGTGATACTTCCATTAATGAAAGACCTGTACCGTCAAATTCCTTTACTGCTTTGGCAGTGTTCTCAATAGTGAATGCTGGCAGGATTGATGGCCCGGCATAAAAATTATGTTTTTTCATCTCTGTTTTATTTTAAAATGTTATAGATAAAGAATTGAGCAAAAGTAAAATATTATTATGAAATAAATAATTTATTTGATATTTATTTTAATCATTTACTTTTGTAGTAAAAAGATTGTTCAATGAAAGAACCAAGTGATAGAATTAAGGCATTTACAAAACTGGGGAATAACCTTGTTTCATTTAAGAACAGGGATACAAACGATGGGCATCCTCTTGAAATTTTGATTCGTGATGGAGAGCATTATAACGGCTGGTTTACAGAGGATAATGTCAGAAATGCAATAGTTGCAATAGGGGAGAGCCTGGAAGAGGATAAAATCAACAGATGGCTTGAGCCATATAGAGATTTACTTTTGGAAGATGCTAAGCATAAAACAATTGGAATTGTTATGGCTGGCAATGTTCCTGCTGTTGGCTTTCACGA
>JAOZOC010000222.1 GCA_029933495.1 Bacteroidales bacterium | reverse complement strand
ATCACTTGAACAAATATTGAAAGTCAATAAAGACCAAACTGTTCCGTCGCTCCCTCACTCCATCGCACTTTCGCCCCGTCGCCCCATCGTCCCATCGTCTCTTCACCCCGTCGCCCTATCTCCCCATCGTCCCCTCGCCCCTTCATCCCCTCGTCCCAATCAATAAACCTGCCCCGGAGTAGGAATCTTGCCTTTTACAGTTTTGTCGGCAACATTAAAGGTTATCTCCAAAGTCATAAATGTACGTACTGCCAGGGTTTTATTAATGCCCGGATTCCATTGCAGAAGTTTTACAACTCTTATAGCTTCCTCAGTACAGCCTGCACCCAATACTTTTTCAGCTGTTATATTTGATATCCGGCCACTGGGCTCAACCACAAACTTTAGCTTTACAACACCAGACACAGCCTGCTTGAATGCAGCTTCTGGATATTTTAGATTATTGGTAATAAAAGTGCTGAAATTACAATCGCGGCTTGAGAAAACAGGTGTCGGCGATCGTGTAATTTCTGAAATTGAATATATCTTGTCACTTTTGTCAACAGGCTCATACGGATAGATTATCTTTGTATAGCCCCGCGATTTACATACCTTATTGTATTTCTTTATGCTAAATTTTATTTCAAAAGAGGTCACATGATTTACAGGTTTTCCTATCCTTGTTGCCGGATTCCATAGAATCTTCCTGAAGATTCTTAATGCCTCACTATCAATTTCGGGAGATACTGTTTGTGCAATTTTAAGATCAGAAACACTACCATCAGAGTTAATTACCAACGAAAAAATAACTGTGCCCTCGGTCTTATCCTTCAATGCTTTCTCAGGATAAACCATTTCCTCTTTGATGAATTCTTTCAGCAGTCTTTTGCCGCCCCGGGGCGATGGCATAGTTAACTCCTGAGCCGTCAGCGTCCCTGATGCAAAAAAAATTGCAAGGCAAGAAAATATCAGCTTATAAGATGAAGATTTCATAATACTATTTACAAAACATCTTGTAAAAATAAGAAAATTTCCAATGCAGGTATAATTATTGTTTAATTTTACGGGTTTAAAAGCAATTTGATTTTTTTGTAATTAAGAATTCAATACAGCAGGCCAATGGAGATTGTATATTTAATATCCGGCATTATTATCGGTGGATTTATCATCTACTTTTATATGAAGAGCAAAATCACTTCTAAAACCGGGGAGATAAGAACAAAACTTACCACGCTTGAAAAACAAAAAGCAGAGGAGATAAATGCTCTTGATAAAGAGAAAAGTATTCTTGCCGAGAAATATTCCGACTCACAAAAAACCAATAATAAGCTTGAGACTGAACTGGGAACTGAAAGGAGTAAAAGTGAGCAAATGGGGAACAGGATTGCAAAAGCAGAAGTTGAATATCGTAATCTTCAGGAAAAACTTGATACTCAAAAGAGGGAGATGGAGGAATTGCAAAAGAAATTCACAACTGAATTCGAGAATATTGCAAACAAAATCCTGAAGCAAAATTCACAGGAATTTACTTCTGTCAATGAAAAAAAAATTGGCGATATTTTAATGCCTTTAAAAGAGAAAATTCAGAATTTTGAAAAAAAGGTAGAAGACACCTATCAAAAAGGCCTTAAAGACCAGACCGACCTGAAAGCCGAGCTTAAAAAACTGTATGAAATTAATTATAAGATAAGCGAGGAAGCAAACAATCTCACAAGAGCACTCAAATCGGATACTAAAAAGCAGGGAAACTGGGGAGAACTTGTCCTTTCACGGGTTCTGGAGCGTTCAGGGCTTGTCGAAGGTGCAGAATATGAAACCCAGACAACAACACGAAACAATGAAGGTAACATTATCAGGCCTGATGTAGTTATAAAACTTCCTGACAACAAACACATTATCATCGATTCGAAAGTTTCACTTACAGCTTATGAAGCATTTGTTAACTCTGATGATGACAACTCAAAGGAGAAGTTTCTGAAACAACACATCACTTCCATTAAAAATCATATAAAAGAGCTAAGCGAGAAGAGTTATCAAAATGCTGAAATGTTTGACACTCCCGACTTCGTTTTGATGTTTATGCCTCTTGAATCTGCATTCAGTACTGCCATCCAGACTGATAACAGTCTTTTTGGTTTTGCCTGGGATAAGAAGATAGTAATAGTCAGTCCTACAACACTGCTTGCGACTTTGCGAACTATCTCTTCTATATGGAAGCACGAAAAACAAACCCGCAACGCACTTGAGATTGCAAAACAGGGTGGAGCGCTATATGATAAATTTTACGGGTTGGTAACAGATATGGAAAAACTGGGAAACCAGTTAAATACTGTAAGGAAAACCTATAATGATGCTCATAGTAAGCTTACCGAAGGCAGAGGTAATCTGATTGGTCATGTTGAGAAATTGAAAAAACTGGGTGCTAAGGCGACTAAATCGCTACCGGGTAAATTTATAGAGGAATGAGTGAATGGGTGAATGGGTGAATGGGTGAATGGGTGAATGGGTGAATGGGTGAATGAGTGAATGGGTGAATGAGTGAATGGGTGAATGGGTGAATGTTGAGCGAAGCGAAATCCTGTATTACAGGGATTAAATGTTAAAAATGAAACATCACCAGGAAACCGGGGCAGGTTATGGAGGTGAGCCGACATATCTGCTTCCGCTTCAAATAGCAGACAATGTCCACCTACGCAAAGGCTACGGCGGACGAAGCAGTAGGATGATTAAAAGCCCCATTAGAGCTAAATATCAATAAAATACGAAATTAAAACAAATGAGATTTAAAGTTATTCTTCCGGTACTACTTATATCGTTTATGACGATTACAGGTAGTATATTTGCAAAAAAGCTTAGTAAGACTAATCTTGCTCAGTTATACGAGGAGTATAATTTTTCATCTATCCAGGCTGTCATTTACCATAAATGGGACTCCATTTCCCAGGTTTATGTTAGTATCAACCCAGATGATTTCAGGTTTCTGGCCAATCAGAATCACACAGTTATCCAGGCAAATATTGAGGTTCGTTATGAGTTGTATCAATCATACGAATCATCTGAAATATTAGATTCTGCAACGATTAAGGTTACCGACACATCCAGCTACGGCAAAGGATTGGAAATGATAATTGACTTTGAAGTAAAAGCCCGGTTCCCCGGTAATTATGTTCTTAAAATAATAGTAACCGACCTTAACATCGCTCAGGATAATGAGATATTTCGTTTGTTTGATTTAAGTAAAAGTAATAAAAAAAGCAGGCAGTATTTTTTGGTAACTGACAATGACGGTTATCCGGTTTTCAACAATTTTATTTTACCCGGTCAGTATTTTCATATTTTGTATAACGACACCTCTGTTCATAAACTTTACATCAGATACTATGATCAGACTTTCCCACTTGCGAAGCCACCTTTTGCAAATGTCAAGGCTGTTACCTATACGTTTAAACCCGACAGTATATTGTCAACATATCTCGTAGAAGGATACTCTCCTTTGCTGGAGCTGCCTTACAAAGGGATATATCATATACAGCCCGATCTTACAAAATCCGATGGTCTTACATTGTTCAACTTTGATGATGGTTTCCCTGAAATTGCAACCCCTGCTTCTGCCATTGCTCCTTTGCGTTACCTGACAACTTTAAAAGAATATGACAAATTGCTTTCGTATACCAATTACAAATCAGCCATTGACAGCTTTTGGCTTGAACGATCGTCCAATCAACAGGAACGTGCAAAAAGCATGATTAAAAAGTATTATTCAAGAGTGCAATATTCAAATAAAATATTTTCATCATTTGTAGAGGGCTGGAAGACTGACAGAGGCCTCATATATATTATTTATGGCCCGCCAACTGAAGTTTACAGAAAAGACGATGAGGAGAAATGGATCTATGGAAAAGCCGGCAACCCGCTCTCCATAATCTTCTATTTTTACAAGGTTGATAATCCATTTACTGAAAATGATTTCTCACTCAGCCGCTCTCCGTCACACAAAAAAAGCTGGTATATCGCTATTGATAACTGGAGGAGATGATACCGGAAAACTCAAAATCCAAAGCACAAAACTCAAAGCACAAGACTCAAAATCCAAAACTCAAAGCACAAAATTCAAAACACAAAATTCAAATTATATAATCTGTTCGGTATTCTTACGAGGGCTATAAACCAAGTGTTATTGATATTCATCTATTTCCTTCTTTTATTTTTGATCAGGAAAACAGCAATAGCAATAAAGATAAGAAGCAGAAAAAACAGGGTTGAAAAGTTCCAAAGTCCTGTTGGGTTGCCGAGGCTTACTAAAATAGTATAATAAACTATTGAGCAAAACATAAAAACAGTCAGCATATTGATTATGCGAACCATCCTCATTGCATTCAGAAATCTGAAACTCTTTTCCCAGCTATCAAAGTCAGTATTGCCAAAATGAATTAGCAATTTCGGGATAAAAACGATTGTCATAAACAGAAAAAATCCAATTGCAGGAAGTGCCCATATTGAATTCTTACTTCCGTATCTGTCAGGTTCTCCCAATAGGTTGAAGTGGACAGGTATTGTATCAGGTAGTTTATTGATAAAAAGTATTGGCAAAAGAACAAGCAGGATCATTCCGGCTGCTCCAAAAATTTCAAGTAACCAGTCAGTTAAACGTAGCTTGATTTTTGATTTACTCATTTTGAGTTTTTTTTACCTCAAAGTATAAAGTGAAATACTACTTCCTTTTTGCACTCTTTCTTCTCTCTTTCTCTTTTATAATGAGATTAAGTTCACGACTTGTCTGACCTGCGATTGAAGTGTTCTCCTCCGTTCTGCGAAGCAGGTATGGGAGGACTGATCTTACAGGCCCATAAGGAACATATTTGGCAACATTAAACCCTTCAAATGCCAGATTAAAACTGATATGGTCACTCATTCCATAGAGCTGGGAAAACCAGCATCTTGGATCATCTTTAGCTAAACCATGCTCCTCCATAAGATCAACCATATATTGCGAGCTGAATTCATTATGAGTTCCGTTGAAAACTACTAGTCCGTCAATGTGTTCAATGCAGAATTTTAAGGCAGCATTGTAATCCCTGTCAGTACTCTCTTTATCGGGTTGAATAGGATCTTTGTACCCTTTTTCCTCTGCCCTCTCCCGCTCCTTCTCCATATATGCACCACGGACAAACTTAGCTCCAAGAAAATATCCATTTTTCTGGGCAGTTTCATAAGCATCCTCAAGCTTCCCCAGCCTGTCCCAGCGATACATCTGGTAAGTATTAAAAACAATGGCTTTCTTCTTGTTATATTTAGCCATATTATCATAAACAACCTCATCAATAAAGTTTTGATACCATGAGTCTTCGGCATCAATAAGGATTGGAACATCATGCTCATAAGCTGATTTGCATAAAATTCCGACTCTTTTTCTGAAATTATCAGCTTCTTCAGCCTCCTTATCATTCAATTTCATTCCTGCACTTACTTTCTCCAAAACATTAGCAGTTGTGAAAGCAGTTGGTTTAAAAACTGCAAATGGAACATTCGGTTCTTTTGCCGCATTTTCAATTGTACGAAGTGTTTCGTCAAGTGCATTTTGTATTCCATCTGTTGTTTCTGTTCCCTCAACCGAATAATCAAGTATCGCCTTTACATTAAATTTCCCAAGTGCTTCAACATTCTTTCTGCATTTGTCTATCGTCTCGCCACCAACAAAATGAGAGTAAATTGTGGGTTTTACAGCCCAGTTAACCGGCAAATGTAACTTCAGAGCAAGTGTCGAAAGCTGTCCACCCATCTTAACCAGAGTATTATTTGCAATTAAACGGAATAGCAGGTACGCTCTTTGCAAATCTATATCCGATCTGCTTTTAAAAGCTATTTCAGTGTTTTCAAATGTTATCATAGTATCTTTAATAAATTATTAAACAAAAAATGAGGCTCTATTGTTATTCGATTCACAGCGGCAAAGATGTGAAAATTTT
>JAOZOC010000770.1 GCA_029933495.1 Bacteroidales bacterium | reverse complement strand
ACCAGAATATGGATGACTATAAGAATGCTTTGAAATATATGCTGAAAGCCGAACAAATTGCTGAATCATCAGGCGATAGTTATGATGCTGCCAAAATGGATCACCTGACTTCAATTATTTATTTGAACAATAAAGATTATTATAATGCACAAACATATAATAAAGAGGCCTTAAGGCTTGCAAAAAAGGGTAACAATACATCAGTTTTAGTAGCTGCACTTTTGGTTTCTTCGAAAATAAATGAAGCGTTGTATGATTTTGAGGCGGCTATGGCCGATTACAGGTTGTATCTGAAAATTTCCGATTCTGTTACAGCGGCAACCAATGCAAAAAGGAGAGAACTGCTTCAGCAGCAATTCGTCATTGACAGAAGCGAAAGGGAAATTGAGAAGCTGCTTGCCGATGAAGACCTGAAAGACCTTGAATACCAGCGTCTGAAATTGGAAAACGCCTCAAATAGACAACAAATACAGATTTTTAAACAAACAGACTCAATTCAGAAATTTACTATTCAAAACCAGGATCTTGAAAAACAGAGGGTTTTACAGGAAAAATTGCTCGCGGAGGAACGTTATAATACTGAAAAAAAAGACAGGGAAATAAATGATTTACGGCAACGGGAAATAATTCAGTCACTGGAACTTGAGAAACAAAAATCTCTTCAAAGAGAAAAGCAAAATGAAATAGATTTGCTTAGTAAAGAAAAGGAGATTAATGATTTGAATTTGAAAAAAATAAGAGCCAGGAACAAGTTTCTTTTTGGAATAGTAGTGTTAGCAATAATAATTCTTTACCTTGTTTATAGAATGCTTAAGTTTTCTAAAAAAGCCAACAAACTGCTAATTCAGCAAAATAATGAAATAGAAAGGCAGAGGGATGAAATTGATTTTGAGCACCAAAGGTCGGAAAAACTTCTACTGAATATTTTGCCAAAAGAGACAGCCGATGAACTTAAAGAAAAAGGTTCTGCTACTCCGCGACATTATGAAATGGTATCGGTACTCTTTACCGATTTTGTCGGGTTTACAAAAATTGCAGAAAAACTGACTGCCGAACAGCTTGTCGAGGAGCTTAATAAAAGTTTCCGTCACTTTGATAAGATAATTGATAAATATGGGCTTGAGAAGATAAAAACCATTGGAGATGCCTATATGTGTGCCGGCGGGATTCCCGTTCCAAACACAACAAATCCTTTTGATATTGTCAGAGCCGGACTTGAAATACGGGATTATATGGCATCATTGAAGGCTGAAAAGGAGGCACGGGGTGAAGATTTCTGGGAACTGAGAATCGGAATTCATACCGGTGATGTAATTGCAGGAGTAGTGGGTAAGAATAAGTTTGCTTATGATATCTGGGGTGATGCCGTCAATACAGCCAGCCGTATGGAGTCAAGCGGTGTGCCGGGCAAGGTAAATATTTCGGGAGCAACTTACGAACTGATAAAAGATAAATTCAGGTGTACATACCGCGGTAAAGTGAAAGCGAAGAATAAGGGGGAGATTGATATGTATATTGT
>JAOZOC010000769.1 GCA_029933495.1 Bacteroidales bacterium | reverse complement strand
AGAAATCGGAACAAATGATAACTCCACCATCGTATCTTACGATAACAATTTGGTATGTGCGGAAATTCAGGTGGCTCCCTTTTATTAATTAAACTTGCTAAATCCGGAAAACAGGTTTGGAGGAAGGAATTTACAGCAGGTAATATGAGTTCTGCAAGGGCGCTTTGCGAAACAGCAAATAAAGACTTATTTGTTTGTGGCGAAACATTCAGAAACTGGGATAACTCAAGAAGCGACATTTTGCTAGTTAAAACAAATAGTGCAGGAGATACTCTGTGGACAAAAACATACGGAGGCACAGAAAAAGAATACGGCAATAATATCATTGAAACATCGGATGGGCATATTTTAATTGCAGGGAAAACTGAAAGTTTTGGCGCGGGTTCATCAGGCGATATTTACCTGATTAAACTTAATTATGATGGCGATCCCATTTGGACTAAAGTTTATCCGGATCCGGGCCAGGAAGTCCCTTTTCATCTTCTGGAAACAAAAAACGGGGAATATCTGGTGACCGGAACAAATGAAGATGACGATAATCCCCGGGAAATATATTTGCTGAAAGTTGACCTCAACGGAGTAAAATTATGGGACAAAAAGATTGGCCCGCCTACATGGAAATGGGGCTATACTACAATTGAATTATCAGATAAGGATTTGATGATTTGTGGCCAGCACACGATAGGAGAAGGATATAGTCAGGTATTAATTATAAAAACTGATGACAAAGGAAATACTGTCTGGGAAAAAGAATTTGGAGAAGAAAAGATTTCGGAGAAAGGAAATTCTATAAAACAAAATATTGACGGAAGTTTTACCATAACCGGTTCATCTTATAATGTCAATACCATGAAAGATGATATAATTCTTTTAAAAATTGACCAGAACGGGAATCAGCTTTGGTTTAAAAAATTCGGTAATCCAGAAAACGCTATAGGCGTAAATTTGATTAAAGACACAAATGATGATAATATTATAACAGGAGATTATAATGAAAATATATTTATGGCAAAAACAGACAAAGATGGAAATTATAAATGAAGAAAATAGAAAAAACGGCTTGTAACGATAGCTATAACCCACACCTGAAATTGAAGTAAATACAACCTTCGTTTTTTAAATTTTAGTAGGTTTGTTCAAAGAAAAACAGAAAAAACCTGAAAAGTAATTCCCCGAGTTTATGTACTATTTAAAATATTCCAATGCGGCCATCTGAATCAAGTGAGCAGTGAATACATGGTCTTTTGCACTAAATGCCGCAAAAAACTTGACAATAACTTCCCCAACTGGAAATTAAAAAACCCCGGGAAATCATTTAATGATTTTAAGGAACTGGTTTGCCTCTCCGAATCTGATCTTGCAAGCATTCAGCCTGTCAAGAAAAAGTCAAAGCGTAAAGGTTTGAAATATTTCATAATGACCATTATTCTGATGGGTGTCTTTTACGGTATCGGATATATAGGTACCAATTATATTATCAAATATTTTAAAACGGAAAAAACACCGAAAGAAATTTTAACGC
>JAOZOC010000221.1 GCA_029933495.1 Bacteroidales bacterium | reverse complement strand
TTTAACTATTTGTCAATAACTCTCCACATTTATAATATTTCTCATTTTGACAAAGGTATTCTAATATTTGGAAACTTGTTAGTATTTGGGACTTTTAGAAAATAGCTGTTAACACTGAAAATCAGGAGAAAAATACACTTCTGCTAGCAATGAAAGTATTTAGTTATTTTATAAATTAAAGTATTTCTAAATCAGCAAGATAAGATATTGTATTCTAAATAGGATTTGTTTATTGAATATGTGCTAAATTGAAATATCTTTGTCGCAATTTGTATTCAGTCTAAATTGTAACAAATGACACTATTAGACCTTGAACAGGGTGAACGGGCGGTTATAGTTAAAATAAGAGGAAGGGGAGCCTTTCGGAAGAGAATAACCGAAATGGGATTTGTTCGTGGAAAGGTTGTTACTGTTATAAAAAAAGCACCACTAAAAGATCCCATTGAATATAATATTATGGGATATGAAGTCTCCCTCAGAAGGAGTGAAGCACAACTCATTGAAGTTATTACAGCCGGGAATGCAAGAAAATATCGTAATCGTCAAAGAGGTTCATATCAGGGAATCATTGACGATCATACGTTAAAAGATGCTGCTGAGAAAAGAGGTAAAGTAATAGATGTTGCACTTGTTGGAAATCCAAATGCAGGCAAGACAACGATATTCAATTATGCTTCCGGGTCAAAGGAGCATGTGGGTAATTATGGTGGTGTCACAGTTGATTCAAAACAGGCAAAGCTAAAATTGGATGGCTATACGATAAACCTGATAGATCTGCCTGGTACGTACTCTCTCACGGCATATACTCCTGAGGAGCTTTATGTTAGAAAATACATTATTGGTCATAAACCTGACATTGTAGTAAATGTTTTAGACTCCTCAAACATAGAAAGAAATCTCTTTCTTACGACACAGTTAATTGATATGGATATCAAGGTTATAGCTGCGTTGAATATGTTTGATGAGCTTGAAAAAAAAGGGGATAAATTTGAATATGAAAGTCTGGGGGAAATGATTGGAATTCCATTCATCCCTACTGTGGGCTCGAAAGGGGAGGGGATTGAAGAACTGTTCAGACGCGTAATACAGGTTTATGAAGGTAAGGACCCGACAGTGAGGCATATTCATATCAACTATGGGAAGGGAGTTGAGAACTCAATTTCAGAAATTCAGGAGAAGATAAAGAAAAACAGGGGGCTTTCCGATAATGTATCTTCAAGGTATTATGCCATAAAGCTTCTGGAAAATGATAAAGGTGCGCTATTTTCGCTTTCAAGATCGCCCAATTTTGAAGAGATAAAGCAAACTGTGGAAAGTGAGACGCAAAAGCTGGAAAAATTCTTTAAAGAGGACAGTGAAACTTTGATAGCTGATGCCAAATATGGATTTATTGCAGGAGCACTTAAAGAGACATATACTCCCAACAAGTTTAAAAGAAAACTAAAAACTGATACCGAGATCATTGACACCTTTATGACCAACAGACTTTTTGGATTTCCCATATTTATCTTTTTTATGTGGGTGATGTTTATGGCAACATTCAAACTCGGACAATATCCTCAATACTGGATTGAGCAACTTGTTGGTGTAATATCTCATGGTGCTGACTATTTGCTTCCTGAAGGGGTGTTGAAAGACCTTATTATCAACGGGATTATTAATGGAGTCGGTGGTGTAATCGTTTTCCTGCCAAACATACTCATTCTGTTTTTCTTTATCTCTCTTATGGAAGATACCGGGTATATGGCAAGGGCGGCTTTTATAATGGACAAGCTGATGCACAAGATAGGCCTCCATGGTAAATCATTTATCCCGCTTATTATGGGATTTGGCTGTAATGTCCCGGCAATAATGGCCACACGTACACTTGAGAACCGTAACGACAGACTCCTTACAATGCTTATCAATCCGTTTATGTCGTGCAGCGCAAGGCTTCCGGTATATATCCTGATAGTATCCGCTTTTTTCCCTGGAAATGAAGTGACAGTACTATTTAGTGTTTATGCAATTGGTATTTTATTTGCCATACTGTTTTCTATACTTTTCAAAAAAACAATTTTCAAATCGGCTGAGGCTCCTTTTGTAATGGAATTGCCGCCGTACAGGTTGCCAACACTGAGGGCAACATTAAAACATATGTGGCACAAAGGATACCAGTATATCAGGAAAATGGGAGGTGTCATTTTGTTTGCTTCTGTTGTCATCTGGGCTTTGGGCTATTTTCCCAGAACTTCTGAAGAAGCTGAAAAAATTGATGGTAAGATAGAGGTAGTTAGTCAGTACTTTGATAAGATTATTCAGGAAACAAAAGATTCTCAAAAAACTGCAACTCTTCTTACTGAAAAAAATGATAGTATTATGAAGCTTGAATTCAGGAAGGAAAGTCTGAGGCAAGAAAATTCACTGATCGGGAAAATCGGAAAACTTGCAGAGCCTGTTATGAAACCTTTGGGCTTCGACTGGAAAATGACAGTTAGTATCCTTGCCGGTGTGGCTGCAAAGGAGGTTGTTGTGAGTACTCTCGGGGTTCTGTTCCAGGCAGAAAATCCCGATGATATTAATTCAGGCACATTAGTCAGTAAACTTCAAAATGCAAAGTATTCCGATAGCCATAATAAGTATAAACCATTATTTACTAAAGTAACTGCCTTTGCTTTTCTGATGTTCATATTGCTTTATTTTCCTTGTGTTGCTACGGTAGCTGCTGTAAAAAATGAGTCAGGAAACTGGAGATGGGCTGCTTTTCTTGTTGTCTATACAACCTCCATAGCCTGGATAATTGCTTTCCTGGTGAATCAAATTGGGAATTTATTTTTTAATCTCTAAATTTTATCTCAACGGCCAAGTCTCAAGCTATCCAAAGCAGGAAACGGGAAATATGTTGAATTGACATGCGAAGTATCCATAATTACCTTCATCTTTTCCACAATATCAGGATGAAGTGCTGCAACATCGTTAGTCTCCCCGATATCCTCTTTGAGGTTATATAGTTCTATTGATGCATTGGGATGTTTTTTAAGTTTCTGACGGACTGCTTTCCAGTTGCCTAAGCGTACTGAAACCTGCCCGCCGTATGAAGGAAACTCCCGGTATATAAACGGGTGCTCCCTGATGTTATCCTGTTCCAACATTACAGGCAACAGGCTGACACCATCAGTTTTCTTGTCAGGTTTTGCTCCTATGATATCTGCAAAAGTGGAATAAAAATCCTCAAAACCTGATATGTAATCAGAAACTGCTCCCGGCTTGATTTTTCCTTTCCACCAGGCTATCATCGGTACCCTTATTCCGCCTTCATACACACTGCCTTTCAGTCCTTTGAAAGGGCCTGCACTCTTAAAGTAGTAAGAATCTGACCCGCCGAGTCTGCTAAATGTCGGGCCGTTATCGCTTGTGAAGAATACAACAGTGTTGTCATCAAGCCCAAGCTCTTTCAACAGGCTCATAATCTTTCCAATCTCGTTGTCCATCCTCGTAACCATTGCTGCATAAGTTGCACGTGGATACATGTTCGGCAGATAACCTTTATTGCCGGTATAAATTGAATCTGGAATTACTTTTTTGTAGTATTCAAGTGAAGGTTCATCATCCGGAATCTGCAAAGCAAGATGTGGAACTGTAAAAGGCACATAAAGGAAAAATGACGTGTCTTTATTATCTCTTATAAACCTTTCAGCCTTCTCCATCATCTTATCCATCGAATAGTCAGGACCTTTATAGCGGTCATAGGATTTGGGGTCAAGCGGATCGCCCTTAAGTTTTTCGTGTGGAATATAGGCTACATTTCTTAAGGTATCCCGGTCATTGTTTTCCCAAAGGTGTGTTGGGTAATAGTCGTGTGCCTGTTTTTGACAAAGGTAGCCGTAAAAATAATCAAATCCCTGATTATTTGGACGGCCGCTGTTATTTGCAAAGCCAAGTCCCCATTTGCCAATGGCGCCTGTAACATATCCATGCGCTTTTAAAAATGTACCTATTGTTTTCGTGCTGTCAGGAAGAGGTAATTGCCCGCCTTCATTGTCATCCCGATATCCACCCAATTCATAATTGCCACGTACATAGGCATGGCCCGGGTGTAATCCTGTAAGCAGTACGCAACGGGATGGTGCACAGACAGGGCTGCCTGCGTAGTGATCGGTAAACTTCATCCCCTCATCAGCAAGTTTATCAATATTTGGAGTTTTGATAATCTCCTGTCCATAGGCCCCAACCTCATTGTAACCCAGATCATCGGCCATGATGAAAATGATATTAGGCTTTTTTGTCTCTTTTTTCGATTCTCTGTTGCAGGCAATGTTCAATGCCATAAATGTTACCAATAAAATTATTAGATGCTTTTTCATAATTTATTTTTATTTATAGATACAAGGAATGCCCAGTCTTTACTATTCAATTAAAATTTCATCAACGAACAACCAGCACTTTTCTCCCTCTCCCGGATGTCCTTCAGGACAATACTCTAAATTCTTAATAACAACTCTTATGTATTTCGTTGGTGGAGAAGGAAAACTAATTTGTATTTCATTTCTGCCCTGTTTTGCATTCTTTTTGATTTGATCAGCATTAAGACTACCGACTTTCATAAAATCATTTCCATTAAAAGAGGTGAAAATTTCAATACTCTCAGGTAGAAAAATCCAGGAATTCTCATCATTTAAGCAGCCAATTGTTATCTTTTTAATCTCCTTTTCAAATTTACCAAGGTAGAGAGTGGCATCCAGATTATTACCACGAAAGCCTATCCATTCCTTATCATTAAAATCGGAGCTCCCTTCTTTAAGATTTATCAGGGAATAAGCACCAAGACCATAATATTCAGGTGACGGTTTGTTCTTAATATCCACGCTTTGAACTTCCATTGTTCTCTTAAAAACGATCTCTGAAATGTCACTTCGAGAGTTATTTCTAAAGGCTGCTGCCCTCAGAGTGACAGATTTTAGCAATATAACTGGTTCCTTAAACAGAGGGGAGTTCAAATCAGGATCAGACCCATTAAGTGAATAATGGACATCGCAACCTGGTTGGCTTATGGAAAATTCAACCAGTTGAGCTTTTGAATAAATCCCGCTTTTTACAGAGGGCACAGGCTTCGGGATGTATTTGTTTGAGGTAAAAGCAGCCTGTTTAAAAACTTCAAGCAGAGGTCTGCCAATCCATTCAAATGGTTGACGGGTATCAAAAAGGAATAAGATGGTTGATGCTGTATTAAAAACATCATTTTGTTGTTTGATAACCCTGTCTTTTACAATTTCAGGACCGGAGATTATCCATGGTACTTCAATCTCATCCATACTCAGACCTCCGTGCGACTTCCCTTTTCCCCCATGGTCAGTTACAACTACAAAATAAGTGTCTTTGTACATTCCGGCCTTTTTAAGAGTATCAATAAACTGCCCGATAATTTTATCAATTTCCTCAATTCTCTTAATATATTTTTCCGTTCCCCAGCCATACTTGTGGCCGTAATCATCCGGGCTGTCAATATATACAAATGAAAAGCGAGGATTATTTTCAATAATCCAGGGAGCAGCTTTTTTAAATGAGACGCCGAACCCTTCGGTAAACACAGATTTGTCAATATAGTCAGGATTAACAAGATTACCAAGACCTTTCCAGTCATAAAACATACAGGTTTTATTATGTGGGTCTTTCTCTTTTATCAACTTAAAAACTGAAGGGAAATAGCCTCTGTCATCAGAAACAGTTGGTTTAACAGAATGGTTACTGACAGTCAACCCGTTATTTGTAACACCGTTTTGCTCAGGGCCTGCGCCGGTGAGAATTGCAGCCCAGTTCGGGGCACTTACTGTTGGCATTACTGAGCGGGTATGTAATGAAACAGCACCGTTCATTATCAGGGAGTCCAGATAAGGAGTATAAGCTTGCTGAAAACCATCACTGGTCATGCCGTCTATGCCGATAAGGATTACCCGCTTTGCATTTATGTGATTTCCTGCCCTGTCGCAAGCTGAGAATCCAATAAAAACCAGGAAGCCAAACAGAAGTAAAACC
>JAOZOC010000220.1 GCA_029933495.1 Bacteroidales bacterium | reverse complement strand
TTGATGTAAAATCGACTTATTACGATTTGTATTTTATTCAAAAAGGAATTGATATTACGTTGGCGAATATAAAGATTCTGAAAACTTTTAAGCGATTGGCACTTATCAAAATAGAAGCAGGAAAGGCTTCGGGCGTTGATGAATTGCGTGTTGAACTGGAACTTAACGATTTAGAAAATAACCTGGCTCTGTTAAAAGACAAATGGTTTGTTAATTCTGTAAAGTTCAACAATCTGCAAAATGTAGAGAACAACAGTGATATTCAAATACCGGAAACACTTTGGATAGATGATTTGCAATTTTCAAGACAAGCAATAATTGACAGTTTGACAATGAATAATCATCAACTGAAAAGTTTAGATTTTTTGAAAGAAAGTTTTGTTCATAACGAACAATTAGGAAGAAAACAAGGCACACCAAATATTATTTTGGGAGTAGATTATACTGCTATCGGCAATTCAGGAATTTCACCGGATGCAGGGAAAGATGGTTTAATGGTGAAAATTGGCATTACAATACCGTTATATCGCAAAAAATATTCGGCAATGATTAACGAAGCCGTAATTCAGCAACAAGTTATCGAGAATAAAAAACTTGATAAAGTAAATGTGTTGGAAAGTTTATTCGCGAAAGTTTATAGCGAATATTCCGATGCAAACCGTAGAATTATTTTATTCAAGAAACAAAGCGAATTGGCAAAACGGGCAATTAAATTGCTCGAAAGCGAATATGCAAATAGCGGTAAAAACTTCGAGGAAATATTACGAATGGAAAAAAGTGTTTTGAAATATTCATTGGAACTTGAAAAGGCAAGAGCTGATAAACAGGCTGCCATTGCATTTATTAATTATTTAATGGGAATTTAAAATTTAAAACAATGAAATCAAATATATTTAAAATAGGAAAAAGGGAGATTGTAATAATTGCAATAACTCTCGTAGTAGGAATTAGCCTTGGAAGCATATTCTTTGGTTCATCTTCAAACGAAAATCACGAAGGACACAATCATTCTGAAACTGAAATAGTTGACCAAACAACCTGGACTTGTTCGATGCACCCACAAATAAAACAGAGCAAACCCGGAGATTGCCCAATTTGTGGAATGGATTTAATTCCATTAAAAAATGATACTGGTGGTAAAGAAGCAGACCCAAACGAAATACAAATGACCGAAAGTGCTATAAAACTAGCCGAAGTGCAAACTTATGTTGTTAGTAAAGGAGCACCGGAAAAGGCTATTCATTTGCTGGGAAAAGTTAAACCCGACGAAAGAAATATTGCAACTCTTACTGCTCGTTTTGGAGGAAGAATAGAGAAGCTTTATGTGAATTACACAGGACAATTTGTAAAGAAAGGCCAGAAATTAGCTTCTATTTATTCGCCGGAGCTGAATACAGCACAACAAGAACTCTTAGATGCAGCAAAGTATAAAGAAGATAATCCCTCGTTTTATAAGGCTACGCACAATAAATTAAAACTTTGGGAACTGACAGATAAGCAGATTGACGCTATTGAATATCGCGAAGAGCCAGGTATATATTTCGATATTTTATCACCAATTTCGGGAACAATTACCCGCAGAGATGTTGCAATAGGAAACTATGTAAAAGAGGGGAATCCTTTGTTCGAAGTAATTGATTTAAGCCGGGTTTGGATAATGTTTGACGCTTACGAAAGCGATTTGCCCTGGATAAAAATGGGCGATAAAGTTTCTTTCACACTTCAATCGTTACCCGGTAAAACTTATTCTGCAAAAGTTTCATACATCGACCCATTTATAGATGCAAACACGAGGGTTGCACAAATTAGAGTGGAAATGAGAAACTCAAATTTGAAATTTAAACCAGAGATGTTTGTTAACGGAATTTTGCAATCGAAAACCGCAAGCAGTTCAGAGCAACTGTTAATTCCAAAAACTTCTATTCTGTGGACAGGAAAACGTGCAGTTGTTTATGTTAGAGTGCCAAACAGAGAAACTCCATCATTTATTTACAGAGAAATTGGTCTTGGAGCCGAAACAGGAAACTTTTATGTTGTTGCCGATGGCTTACAGGAAGGAGAAGAAATTGCATCAAACGGAGTGTTTAAGATTGATGCTTCGGCTCAATTGTTAGGAAAGCCTAGTATGATGAACCCCGATGGAGGAAAGATTTCCACAGGGCACAACCACGGAGGAACTAAAATGACTGATGAGGAAATGAAGGCAATGGATAATGAAAAGACAGATGGTTCAGATTCAAAAGAAGTTGATAACAATTTCAAAACACAACTTGGATCATTTGTAGATACTTATTTAAAAATGAAAGATGCATTTGTTGCAACAGATGAAAAACAGGTTGAAATAGAAGCAGGAAAACTTCTGTTGGAATTAGATAATATTGATATGGGTTTGTTAAAAGGAGATGCTCATAACGAATGGATGAGATTGCTGAAACCCATAAAAGATAATATAAATGGAATTGTCAGTATGAAAGGTATTGAAATGAAACGTAGTCATTTTAGTATTGTTTCTAATAAACTTACAGAAGCAATTGAGAAGTTTGGAATTAGCTCCCCAACGCCTTTGTACCTCGAGTATTGTCCAATGGCTTTTGATGATAAAGGAGCATTTTGGATAAGCAATCAAAAGGAAATCAGAAACCCGTATTTTGGAGATATGATGTTGAAATGTGGTGAAGTAAAAAAAGAGTTTAACATGTAACAGTAATAACAGAGTAAAATGGAAACAAAATCAATTATAACCTGTCCCGTATGCGAACATAGCAAAGAGTATGAAATGCCTTTGAATGCTTGTCAGATTTATCACGAATGCGAAAACTGTCATACTATACTCCATCCTAAAAAAGGAGATTGTTGTATTTTCTGTTCATACGGAACAATTCCTTGTCCACCAATTCAAAAACAAAGAGAAGAACATAAACTATAAAATTTATAAAAATGAAAACAGCAAAAATAAAAATAGAAAATCTAAAATGTAATGGTTGTGCATCAACTATAACAAAAGGTCTATTTAAGTTCGAAGAAATAAAGAATGTAGATATTGATATTAAAAATTCTATTGTTAAAATAAGTTTTTATGGCGAAGATGAAAATATTGATAAATATAAAAAGAAATTATCGGCTTTGGGTTATCCTGAAACCGGTAATAATAATACAATATCCTTAGTAAAATCATATGTGAGTTGTGCAATAGGAAGAGTAAATCAGTAAATAATTGTTTAATTTAAAATCGGAATAGACACATTTTGCAGGTTGGCTATTCATTTAGAAACTCCAACCCACATTGCAGCACATTTCCAGGCCCCCACAAGCCAATGCTCAAACCAAAGGCTTGTATGATTTTGCCTGTGTACCGGCGCTTAATTGTTACATCTGGGCTTTGATTGAATTGCAATAAGTAACTTTGCAACCCGGTTGCAAAATATATATACTATCTTTGCAAAACCGTTTTACTCATTATTGGAATAATAAAAAATGTATAAGAGAACAAAAAATATAAAACTTACATTAATCTGGCTTATTAGTCTGATGTTATTCTCTCATGCAGTTATTCCACATCATCATCATTTTGATTCGGTTAATGAACACAGCCAGGAAACCAATCATTCGGATGAAAAATCGCAACACTGCCATGCGTTTAATGATTTATATGTCACCAATGCAGCATCTTCAAATAACAATGTTTTAGTTAATGACAATCTCATTTTAATCATTTTTAATACTGATTTAAATCTTTTGGTGTCGTATTCAAATGAGAAACCTGACACTTACCAAAAATATGTCATCCCTGCTGATGATTACTATTTTAGCAATTCTCCCACACGAGGTTCCCCCGTATTTATTTAAACCTGACACAGCAATCTAATGCCAACCCGGTATTATTTTAAAAACAACGGAGATTAATCGAGTTTCCCGATGTTAAATTCATGCGTGTATTACTGATTTTCACAAACATGAATACAAAGTTTTAATAAACAAGATTTAACAATTAACAGATGATCAATAGTATAATATCCTTTTCAATAAAGAATAAGGCACTCATTGGGCTTATGACAATAGGTCTGATTATTGGCGGAATATATTCCATGACCAAAGTGCCGCTTGATGCCATGCCCGACATTACAAACAATCAGGTATTGGTAATTACAACTGCACCCAATTTAGGGACAGAAGATATCGAACAGTTTGTTACCTATCAGGTAGAGCTGGCTGTAGCCAATCTTCCCGATGTAACTGAAATCCGAAGCGTGTCAAGGTTTGGACTTTCTGTAGTGACCATTGTTTTTAAAGAAAGTGCCGGAACTTATCTCCCCCGGCAATTGGTTAGTGAGGCCCTAACCGAGGTAAAAGAAAAAATCCCACAGGGGTTTGGTGAGCCGTTTATGGCGCCAATCAGCACCGGATTGGGCGAAATATATCAATACACTCTTGAAGTACAACCCGGTTACGATACCATTTATGACGATATGGAATTACGTACCATGCAGGAGTGGATTGTAAAGCGGCAAATGGCCATGTTGCCAGGAGTGGTAGAAGTGAACTCTTTTGGTGGCAGGGTAAAACAGTACGAAGTAGCTGTTAATCCGGATAAGCTTAGAAGTATGGGCCTGGCCATTTCTGATATTTTTGAAGCCCTTGAAGACAACAATCAGAATACAGGCGGTGCATATATCGAAAAAAACTTTCAGGCTAACTTTATCCGTGGTGAAGGCTTAGTCAGGTCTATTGATGATATTAAAAATACCTTGGTTACAAACGTTGGAGGGCAACCCATTTTTATCAGGGATGTAGCAGAAGTGAAATACGGAAGTTTTGTCCGTTATGGTGCCTTTACCAAAGACGGCAAGGGAGAGGCTGTTGGTGGTATAGTAATGATGCTAAAGGGTGAAAACTCGAACGATGTAATTAAAGATGTAAAAGAACGAATACGCTTAATACAAAAATCATTGCCCGATGGTGTTGTAATAAAACCTTTTCTCGACCGCAGCAAGTTGATTAAAAGCACAACTTCCACTGTTACAGAAAATCTATCATTGGGTGCGCTAATTGTCATTTTTGTCCTCGTAATATTTCTGGGAAATTTAAGGGGTGGTTTAATTGTGGCATCAACCATTCCACTGGCATTGCTATTTGCCTTTATCATGATGAACCTGTTTGGGGTATGGGCAAACCTGATGAGCCTGGGGGCGCTCGATTTCGGGATATTGGTTGATGGTGCGGTTATCATTGTTGAAAGTATGATTTTTTACCTGCACCGTAAAAACCTTATTGGTACAAAGCTCGACCAGCTTAAACGAGACAAAATTGCTTATAGTTCGGCGAGCAAAATGATGAACTCGGCCTTTTTCGGACAGTTGATTATCCTGATTGTCTTTATACCCGTTTTAGCTTTGCAAGGGGTTGAAGGCAAAATGTTTATCCCCATGGCTATGACCTTTGGCTTTGCCGTTCTGGGCGTGGTGATATTGTGCCTGACCTACATACCAATGATGTCAGCATTATTTCTTCAACCACCAAAAACAGATAAAAAAACCTGGGGCGATAAAATGATTGGAAAGCTTGAAAAAATTTATACCCCGATAATCGAATGGTCGCTAAAAAGAAGTCGGATTGTAATAGCAATCGCCTTGTTATTGTTGATTTCCGGCGGTTTTCTGTTTACACGAATGGGTGCCGAATTTATCCCAAAACTTGATGAGGGTGATTTTGCTTTTCAGGCATTTTTAAAG
Organism: Bacteroidales bacterium; assembly: GCA_029933495.1. Classification (GTDB taxonomy): domain Bacteria; phylum Bacteroidota; class Bacteroidia; order Bacteroidales; family JAADJA01; genus JAADJA01. Next base: position 301 of record JAOZOC010000220.1, on the reverse strand, counting down.
CCCGGAACTTCTTTAAGCGAAGTAACTAAAATATCTACCCGGCTGGAACAAATTGTTTTGAATAACTTCCCTGATGAAATAGAAAGCATTCAAAGCAGGATTGGAGTGGCCGATCTACCCATGGATCCAATGCCGATAGACATTGCAGATATCTTTGTGATTTTAAAGCCTCAGAAACAATGGACAAAGGCTGAATCAAAAGAGGAATTAATTGAAAAAGTCAGGGAGAAAGTCAGTGTGTTGCCAGGTATCAATTTTGAATTTACCCAGCCAGTCGAAATGCGTTTCAATGAATTGCTGA
>JAOZOC010000768.1 GCA_029933495.1 Bacteroidales bacterium | reverse complement strand
AAAATCTGATCTTCAAAAATCGAGGAAATCAGGAATCCCAGGAAAATGTTGGCTGTGATAAACAGAAGGAACAGCAGATAAAGCCTTGTCATATCACCTTTAACCGGAATACCGAATGTGGTAAAGATAACCCCTGTTATCAATACTGTTATTATCATTCCGAAAAGCAGGTAAGCAAGTGCTTTCCCAAAAAGGATATTTGCAATACTACCTCCCGATATATCAAAAAGCTTATCAAACGTACCCTCCTGAAATTCGGAATTGAGTGCCCTCGTTGCGACAAAAAAGATTATCATCTGAAGCAAGACCGTCAATAATCCGGGAATAAGATAGTAGAGATAATTGTAATAAGGATTATACAATGCTTTTGAATGTACCGTAATGGGCATTGTCAGGTTCATTGCCTGATGATGCGTTAATCCGGTAGCTTTAAATCTTTCAAGCAGAACTCCCGAGGAAATAGTAGTTGAAATTGTCAGTGCCTCCCGCTTTAAAATATTTCCGAAAACAATATTTGTTGAGTTTGTAAAAATGGTAACCTGAACTTTCTTCCCTTTCAGAATATTTTTATACATATCCTTCGGCAGAACAAAAACAGCCTGAATTTCGGGGTGGTCAAGAAAATAACTGCCTATATTATCGTCTGAGGTAAGATATTCGTCAACCTGCATATTTTTTGAAGCATCAAGATAGCGCACAAAAGTTCTTGACAGTGATGAGTTGTCGGCATCATAAACGGCAACCGGAATGCTATGCAATCCTCCCCTGATGTAGATAAAAGCCAAAAAGAAATAGACTATCAGCGGAACCCAGAACAAAAGATTCCGGGTGGAACTTCTGCCTGCAACCCTGTCTATCTCCCTGAGGAATACAGCTATGAAAGGAATTTTTGCCATCTATTATGAAACTGTTATCAGAATGAAAAGCGGATCGTCATCCCGGGTCTCAACCCCTCAATTTCCTCAACGGGTTTAAGATGAACTTCAAAGGATTTAAGATCAAGCTCTCCCTTTTCTTTTACCGGAGTCCAGTTTGCAAAATCGGCGAGTGGTGCAATGTAGCTTACAACAAATTTCACTTTTTCATATCCCAATCCGGGGACAACACCTTCCATTTCAACACCTTTTTTAAACTTATCAAGAAAATCCTCCCTTACATTTACAACAGCGTGTATTTTTTCAGGAATCTGAATTGTTAGCACAGGATATCCGGGGCCCATAACTTCACCCTCTTCGGCAATTTTTGCACTTATCTCGCCGGAAACCGGAGCTATGATTCGCAACTGCCTGTAAAAGGCCTCCGCCTCGTTATAAACGTTACGTGCCTGCTCTAACTGTCCCTTTGCCATTTCAATATCCTCTGATCTGGCTCCCTTTTTTGCCATATCATAGATAGCTTTTGCAGCTTCCATCTGCTCTTTTGAGGCATTGTATTTAAACTCCAGCTCATCCATCTCCTGACGTGAGATAATGCTGTCGGCAAAAAGCAATTGAAACCTTTTGTACGTCTTTTTAGCAAATTCATACTGGCTTTTTGCCA
>JAOZOC010000219.1 GCA_029933495.1 Bacteroidales bacterium | reverse complement strand
AATGGCTAACAAACTCTTTAAAATAAGGGAAAAGATTAATCTTTATATTTTCGACTCAAAAACGAACATTCTGAAAATCCTTTCCTTTATAACCCTGATAATTACTGTTTTCGTTCTCGCAGGGACTATTCATTATTACGGATTTCCACAAACAGAAACGACATACAAATATAATTATTTAATAATCAGGATAAGCCTTGTTTATTTTCTTATCAGATATTTGATCCTCCTTTTTTACGATTTTCATCCATTGGAATTTATACGAAGAAGGTGGTTTGAGGGGATAATCCTTTTTCTGTTTTTCTTCGACGCACTATTTCCAAGAGCATTTGAGTCAGTTTTTATTATCTCATCAATAAAGGAGATTATTAAAAGCCATACGCTGTTGATTTTTCAATTTTACTTTCTGATAATAGTACTTCTTGAGATTAGCCATACAGCATCGCGTCTTGTCAGGCTAAAAATTGGCCCGGCAGCATTGCTTACCCTTTCTTTTGTCACTCTGATTTTTTCCGGAGCAGGATTACTGATGCTTCCCGAAATGACAACCGGCCATCATTTTCGCTTTCTTGATGCTGTTTTCACAGCGACCAGTGCAAGTTGTGTGACCGGTCTCACAGTTGTTGACACTGCTACATTCTTTACCCTCAAGGGGAAGGTTATTATTATGTTGCTAATACAATTTGGCGGAATCAACATATTGTCTTTTGCAGCCTTTTTCGTAACTCTGTCCAGGCGTACCGGAGGCCTCAAATACCAGTCAATCATAAAAGATTTGCTCAGTGTTGAGCAGCTTTCAGACACACGCAAAATTTTAAGATCAATTATCAAATGGAGTATCTTAATTGAACTTGCAGGGAGTATCCTGCTCTTTTTCTCATGGGAAGATGTTATTCCGTTCAAAAATGAAGAAGGAAAGATATTCTCTTCTGTTTTTCATGCAATTTCGGCATTTAACAATGCAGGATTTTCACTTTTTAGCGATAACCTCTATGAAGTTGGGAAACACAATCTTATCAGTTTTCAGTTCATTATTTCATTATTAGTCATAACCGGCGGACTTGGTTTCTTTGTTTTACAGGATTTGTTTGGAATCTCAAATATCCGCCAGCGCTTTAATTTTAGATGGAAATCATACCATGTCAGTACGAAAATAACATTACGTATGTCAGGGATTCTATTACTGGCCGGTACAATTCTGTTTTTTATCCTTGAATACAACAATACCCTTGAGGGAAAAGATTTCATTAGTGCTATGGTTGCTTCCTTTTTCCAGTCTGTCACAACACGTACTGCCGGGTTTAATACTGTTGACATAGCTTCATTATCCAAACCTGTTTTATTCTTTTTTTTAATTCTGATGTTTATTGGTGCGGGTTCAGGCTCGACAGGTGGTGGCATCAAGGTCAGCACTTTTGCACTTACTTTAAGGTCGGCAATAGCAACAATAAGGGGAAAAGAGCATGTTGACTTCTTTAAAAAAAACATACCTTATGACATTGTCAATAAGGCATATACAATACTAATTTATGCTCTTTCCGTCATTGGATTATCTACTTTTGCCCTGACAATCAGTGAACCTGACACCGGGTTTATGAAACTGGTATTTGAAGAGGTTTCAGCTTTCGCAACTGTAGGTCTTTCCACAGGGATTACCCCATCACTGTCGAATGCAGGCAGAATCATAATCATCCTGTCAATGTTTGTTGGCAGGATAGGGATTCTTTCCATTGCAATGATATTGAGCAGAAGAGTTATAAGCAGCAAATATCAATATGCAAAATCAACAATAATGGTGGGTTAAATCACTCTTTCTTACTGTTACAGTATTCCATAAGTTTTATCAGGTCACTCTCTTTTGTAAGTTTAATTTTGTTTTCTTTCATATAAGATTTAATATCATGATTTTTTTCAGCGAGGCATTTTACAATTTGTCTTTTTGTATTTGGTAAAACCTTAATTTCAGCATCAAATATTTTTATACTTTTACGACTGCTTTTAAAAAATATAAAACCAAACAAATGATAAGATACCACAGAGTACTGGCTTCATTCCTTCTAATCATGACAGTTAGTGTATTTTCATTTGCACAAAAGATCCACTTAGGATTATTAATTAATGACAACCCTGACTCAGAGACAATTGCAGCATTTAACTTCCTAAAAGGCAATCCTCAGTACACAACCGAAAAATTATCTCTCTCTAAAATTACAAATACCGATTCATTAAAAAAGTTTGATGTATTATGGTATCATTATTCTGACACAACTAAAATAACAGAGTATCCTGCTGCAACGATTGAAATACTTAACCAATATCTTACAAACGGCGGAAAGATGCTACTTACTCTCGAAGCTTTCCAGATGATTAATACACTTGGAATTGAGCCAAATATTCCTGAAATAAGATATAAAAAAGCCTCAGACAATGGTTACGGAAGGATGCTTGGCCTTCACTCTTTTAAAAGCCACCCTGTTTTTGATGGTCTGAACGGTGGAGCATACTTAATGAAACTAATGCGCGATACTGTAGTTCGTCAAATCGGTTATTTTGATGACTCCCCCATTCTGAATGGCGCAGTTGTCGCCGTCGACTGGGATTATATTTTTGTCAGGGAGAACTCTAAACTAATGCTGGAATACTGGACTGGCAAAGGCAGAGTTTTGGCTCTTGGAGAATATGTTTGCCTCACAGCTGATAATCTAAACAGGCTACACCTCAAAAAATTTCTGAATAATTCTATTAGTTACCTTATCAATACAGATGAATATAATGATTTGAATTATTGGCACTATTACGAACAACAGGTTCTTAAGCAGGAATTCTATAATTCACAAACTTTCAGGCGTTTCCCAAAACCCTGGCACATTACACCAGGCAATATGGTAATCAATCAAGAAAAAGCTACAAATAATTTCTGGGATATTGCAGGCGAAAGGATGCTTGTGATGGGAAAGGAAAATGGCGGAATTGATGAGATTTGGTCGCATCCTTTTATGGCTTTGAGAGATTATGAGGTTGGGATAAAATTTGAGAACTCGGATTCCATAATCAATTTAAACACCCTGACACCCAAAATTGAGGTCAGACCTGAATCATTTACCAGAAATTATCATATTGACAATTCCATCCTGAAAGAGATTATCACAGCCTCCCCTACTGATGCAGCAGTTATAATTCATTACAGCTTCAACGGAAATGAGCCAATCTCGTTATTTATTAAGTTCAAGAGCAATCTGCGCCTTATGTGGCCATATTCTGAGTATGTTGTTAAAATTATTAATTGTGGGTTCGACATCAACCTGAATGCAATTATTATCAAAAATGAGAGTGAAGATTACTCCTGCATAATTGGTTCAAATATGGAGCCATTTTATATGGATATTGGTCAATATTCCGATTTCAATATTACATGGCAAAAAGGAGATCAACAAAACAGATATTTTGAATTTGAGCCGATGAGCACAAATGAATTTCAGGCAATGGGCATTTTTCAATTCAATCTCCTGCCGGAAGAAGAATTTGACATTATAATTGCAGCAGATAATATGTCGTCCGAAAATACAATAAACACCTATGTTGCTGCTGCTACAAATGCAGAAAAAGTTTATATCAGCTCAAGAAATTATTATGACAGCCTTATTTCTCAGTCACTTATGATTGAAACTCACGACAGCATTTTTAATGAAGGATATAAATGGGCTATTGTGGCAACCGACAGATTTTTTGTAAATACTCCGGGACTTGGTAAGTCTCTTGTTGCAGGATATTCAACCACAAACACAGGCTGGGATGGCGGTCATAAAATAAGTGGCAGGCCTGGATATGGCTGGTATTTTGGGCGTGATGGCGAATGGAGCGGATTTGCTTTACTTGATTATGGTGACTACGGGAAGGTTAAATCAATGCTTGAGTTTTATCAAAAATTTCAGGATTTGAACGGGAAGATTTTCCACGAGGTTAGCACGTCAGGGTTTGTCCATTATGATGCATCAGATGCAACTCCGCTATATATTGCTTTGGCAGGACGCTACCTTCATTATTCAGGGGATATTGATTTTATTGAAGAGAGTTGGCCCTATATTAAAAAAGCTATTGACTATTGCTATTCAACGGATACCGATAACGACAATCTGATTGAGAATACAAATGTGGGTCACGGCTGGGTTGAAGGAGGAGGACTATTCGGTTCGCATACATCACTATATCTTGCTTCATGCTGGGCCGCCGCACTCGACGAGGCGGCATACCTTGCCGAACATATAAACCTCAATAAGGAGGCCTCGAAGTATCAAAAAGATGCTGAAAAAGTTAAAAATTCAATAAACGGGAAATACTGGAACTCAAAATCCAGGTATTTCTATCACGGAATGCTCAAAGACGGTTCATTTATTGACGAACAGACAATAATGTCGGCAATCCCAATGCTTTTTGGACAGGCAGATGATAAAAAGGCTGCTGAAATTTTGCCTGCTTTTGCAGGGGGAAATTTCTCCACCGACTGGGGAACCAGGATAATAAAAGAGAACAGCAAGTATTTTAACCCCAATGGTTATCATACAGGAAGCGTTTGGCCTTTGTTCACAGGGTGGACTGCTTTGGCGGAATATGAATATGGCAATTCAGTACAAGGGTTTTCTCATATAATGAATAACCTCCAGGCTTATAAGAACTGGGGGCTCGGCTTTGTTGAGGAGGTTCTGAACGGTGAAAGATACAAACCTTCGGGTGTATGTCCACACCAGTGCTGGTCTGAAACAATGGTTTTGCAGCCAGCAATAGAAGGAATGCTAGGTTTTAAACCAGATGCAATGAATAACATTCTTCGACTCTCACCCCGTTTTCCTGCTGACTGGGATTCGGCTGTAATTTCAAATATAAGGATGGGAGATCACTATCTGGTTATGAGAATGGAAAGAAAAGAGGGGGTTGTAACATATTCATTCAAACATCAGGGGGAATCCAATCTGCAAATTATTTTCAATCCCGAATTCCCTGACGGAACACTGATAAATAATATCGAAATTTCAAGTGAATTTGAAAACAAAAACCTTAAGACAGATGAGATTCTGGAGTTTCATATATCAAAAACTATAATTCTGAAATATAAAATTTCAGGGGGAATAAGTGTGATCCCCGTAATAAACAATCCTGACCCGAAGGATGAGTCTGAGGGTATAAGAGTATTATCAAGCAAATTTGACAACAACACTTATAATATTGTTGTTGAAGGACTTACCGGAACAGAAAAAAAACTAAATGTATATTGTCCCGGGAAAAGAATAACGGAGGTTAAAAATGCCGTTATTCTTTCTCAAAACAAGAACTCTTACACTCTGTCCGTAAGGTTTGATTCCGGCGAGGGGAAATATGAGAGAAAGATTGTAGAAATAAAGTTGTAAAAGGCAATGAGAACAAAAAAAACATTTGTAGTCATTTTTTTCACTCTAAACCTTTTATTAAGCACATTTTATCTTGATGCGTGGCAAAACGGCAATACGGTGTCGCGTGCATTACCAATAATTACATACTTTGAAAGCGGCACATTCCAATTCGATAAGTATCACAAAAAAACCTGTGATAAAAGCCATATCAAAGGCCACTATTATACTGACAAAGCTCCGCTGCCGACTTATGTTGTATTACCGTTTTTTGGAATTCTAGTTGAAACCGGCATCATAACCCCAGATGCATCCGGAAGTTTGCTCGATACGCATATCTTTATGCTTGGAGGTTTCTTAACGGCAAGCTTACCTTTTGCAATAGTTGTTTTGATGATATTTCTTGCAATAAAGGACAGCAAACTCTCCTTCTCTCCGGTTTTTCTGAGTATGCTGCCTTTTTACGGGTCATTTATTTTTGTTTTTGCAGGAACCTACTTCGCACATATTTTATCCGGCATTTTACTTTTGAGTTCTTATCTTTACTTAAAAAGGGATAATTTTTTAGTCGCAGGAATATTTGCAGGGTTGAGCTTTTTATGTGAATACAATCTTGCCGTAATTTTTATGATTTGGGGAATCCAGATACTTATTCGTAAAAAAAATATAAAACCTGCTATTTACTACAGTTTAGGTAT
>JAOZOC010000218.1 GCA_029933495.1 Bacteroidales bacterium | reverse complement strand
ATATTTGACCCGCAATAACAAATATATACACCTATTCTGTTTCTCATTTTGCACCTCCTTTCAAATAACCGGCAGCTTCGGCTGAAGCAGCACCGGCAGATAATATTGAGTCTGGAATATCCAGTGGCCCGGTTGAAGTTCCTGCAACAAACACACCATCAATATTTGTTTTTGCCGGACAACAAAGCTCATCCACTTTGTTCACATAATTATAATCATCCTGCTCTACTTTCGTATTCTTAAACATTGCAGTAAAATCAGTATTTGGCAGAATACCTACTGAAAGAACCACAAGATCGTGTTCTGCTTCCTTAACTTTTCCCTCCTGAATATCTTCATATCTGATAATCAGGTTTCCGTTTTCTTTTTCTTTAATAAGGCCTGCCTTTCCCTTTATAAATTCGATGCCCATACCTTTTGCCTGCTGGAAAAATTCGCAAAACCCTTTGCCGAATGCCCGGATATTAATATAATAGATCGTCACATCTGCCATGGGTAAGGCACCCATCAGCAGTTGAGCCTGCTTTACAGAATACATGCAGCATACTTGCGAGCAAATAGGATTTCCGACTGTTTCGTCACGAGAGCCTGTACACAAAACATAAGCAATATTATCTGGCATTTTCCCGTCCTTTGGGCGAAGCACATTATTAAACGGGCGGGTAGGAACCAGTTGCCTTTCCATTTGCATGGATGTAACAACATTTTTGAATTTTCCAAATCCATATCTTGGAATCCGTAACGGGTCAAAAAGCTCAAATCCTGTTGCAATAATTACGGATTTAATCCTAATAGTGCTTCTTTTTTCCACCTGTGTAAAGTCAATTGCATTAGAAGGGCAAACTTTTTCGCATAATCCGCAAAGACTGCAATTTTCAATATCTATTGCGGCTATTCGCGGATTGGCAATACTAAATGGAACATAAACCGCTTTTCGGCCCACTAAACCCCATTGATACTGATCTTCGACAACTACAGGGCATTTTTCTTCACATATCTGACATCCGGTACAATCATCCGTAACATATCTTGGTTTTTTGATAAGAGTAGCTGAAAAATCATTTTCTGAATGTTTTTCAATATCCTCAACTTCGCTATAAGTAAAAATTGCAATATTTGGATGCCTTGCAGTTTCCGAAACTTTTGGTGTTGTAATACATGCGCCACAGTCGAGTGTTGGAAACACCTTGCTAAGATGAATCATCTTCCCTCCTATTGAAAGGTCTTTTTCTACAAGTATTACTTTGTAGCCGATGTTAGCAAGGTTTAATGCCGCTTCTTCACCGGCAATTCCTCCACCGATTACAAGTACATCATATTCGTTTGATTGTGCCATAATTATTGACGTGTTTAATAATAATTTATTCCTTTACTCCTTGATAACCATATTTAGGGTCTGTCTTTAATATCAACTTAATATTATAAAAAGCTGATTTACCGCACTTAATGATATTTAATAAGAATGTTGCACCCCTCCTTAATCCTCTCCCCATAGGAGAGGGATAGGGTGAGGTGAAATCTAGCAATCATTAACAGAATTACTCTTAAGTTGACAGCAATGCCCTCTGGGGCAATTCTTTTTACATTCATTTTTTACCAACATTTAGTCCCTCCGGGACTTTGTGAACAAACTCTAATTGGCCAAAGCATTAACAAAGTTCTTCATGTGTTTAACAAAAGGCTCGGAACAGACAGAACATATTGCTGCCATTTTTAATTTGGCAGGGTCTATCCCTTTTTCTTTCATTAAATCATGTGTCCGCTGAACTACTTCTCCAGTTCTTTCCGTACAAGTTTCACTATATGAGCAATCAGTCCCATCGGCAGCAACAAATACACCGTCGAAACCTTTCTCAATTGCATGTAATATCCATCTCGATTTGATGGCACTTGAACAGGGTACATTTATAGTGTAAACTGTTGGTGGATAGTGCTTTTTTAGAAGTCCCGCTAAATCAATAGCGGGATCTGAAATCTTTTCCGTAGAAAACACCAGGATTTTTGGGGCTGTTTTATTTCCCTCCATACCTTTATCCCTTTTTCAAATAAATTTTGAAATAGCCTGACTCTTCAACAGTGCCAAGATAATCATGACCCTTTTTGTTAGCCCATTTAGGAATATCACGTTTAGTCCCTTCATCTGCAGAAAGCACTTCCATAATTTGTCCGGAACTAATAGTTCCAATAGCTTTTTTTGCTTCCAATAATGGTCCCGGGCAAGCTGTTCCCCTTGCATCAACTAATTTGTCGACTGCTAGTGCTGTTAATTCTTCTGTGTTCATAACGTTTATTTTTATGTTTAACAATTAAAATGTTTGTCTAGTCCACAAATTCAAAATACTTTTAGTTTATAGATTGACTCTAAATAAATAAATGTACGTCTGCTTCTTGAGCTGATGTAATATATTCTCCAATTCCGCATATATCATCGGCAAGATCAATGAAGTCTTCCATTTTCTCTCCACCCCACATTTTCCCTGCGAGGCTGCATATATGTATTTTTACGTTTGTGAGTTCTTTTGCCATTTCAAAAAACTCAATCCAAGTTGAGACGTTGAGAGTTTCCAATGATTTTAAAAACTCATCTTTTAGTTCCGGATATTCCGACAGGCCATCAATTTTATTTTCATTTACTTTGATAAATGCCCGGGCACCCATTAATAACACATAAACATCTACATCCATGTCGTCGGCAGCAGCTCCACTTAAAACTACTCCGGCACCGGTTAGTTTATCAATGCTCCCTGAAAAAAGAGCCATTGTCATTTTTTTATTTTCCATGATATTATCTTTTATATTATTTCTATTAAGTTTCATTTTTGTTCTAAATGCGTAAATGGTTAAATGTTTTTTATCATTCTTTCATTTCAGCATTTTAGTATTCAATCATCATCCGCAACCACCAGACTCTTCTACTATTGGTGCCACTCTACTCCCGGCATTGCCATCTCCTTTTTCAATCAACTTGGGGAAAGCCATACTCCATTCTTCCCAGCCGCCATCAATTAGAAATACCTTTCTATACTTCAGTAATTTTAAAGTCGGGCAGGCCAAAGAAGCTCTGTCAACAGTTTGAGAATAAATATATATTGTTTCTCTCCTGTTTGAAATTTTACTGGAAAATTCTAATAATCCTCTTGGAATATTTATCGCCCCGGGGATATGACCATCGATAAATTCTTCTTTTTCACGGCAGTCAATAATCTTATAATCCCCATTATGATTCTGTATTTCTTTCAGCTCTGCTACAGTAACTTTATTGATACCAGCTTGCGCATCGCTAACTTTTTGGCTCACATCATCGTAACTATTATCCTTTTTTGAACTACAGCTCACAATAATTATTACTGATAATGAAAGGAGTAAGAGTTTATAAGTTTTCATTATTAAATTGTTTAATTGTTTACTCATTTTTGTTTTCTTTATAATATTAGCCACCACAGCCGCCTTCATCCTGATCTGTCCCACTTTCAGAATCAAATTCAGGATCCCAGGCAATAATTCCCCCCGAAAGGTTTTTAACATTAGAATAGCCCAATTCAGCTAAAGCTTTTGTTGCCAGTATGCCTCTGTCACCTTTTTTACAATAAATAACTATGTCTGAATCTTTTTCAGGGGCTTGCCATTGCTCCTCTTCCCAAAATTTCTGATTTCCAATTTTAAACTCCAGAACTCCACGGGGTATTAGTGTAGAGTATGCTATATTGGCTTTCTCAAACTCAGCAGGCTGACGAACATCTATAAGAAAAAACTCTTCCATATTTTCAATTTTACTATTTAGTTCATCAACAGTAATCTCTTCAATATTCGGTAAGGTATCTGCGGCAATCTCTTTTCCATTCTCATAAATACCTGCACAGCCGGAAATTAATACCAGAACAAAGAAGGCTGATGCCAATTGAAATAATTTTAATTTTATCATAGTCCTGTTTTTTAATTAGTAAGTACTAAATTTCCCTGTTCTTTCATTCCATTTAACAAAAAGATACCATATAAATAATATTGCCAGGACAATAACAACCGACCAGGTATAGCCAATATAGTCAGGCATAAAATTTTTATATCGTAAACTATGAGGCAACAGATCTACAAATTCCGGAACAATAAACTTTTTAGATATTGGAGAAATTAGTAAAAACCCAAGCACTGCTGCCCACAACTTGACTTGTCCTTCTCCGAAACGCCACAATGCTCCAACAGCACATCCACCAGCTATTGTCATTCCCAGTCCGAAAATAAAACCTCCAATAGGAGCTCTTAACCAGAAATGTGGGAACACCCAAGTCATTTCTCTGGCACGTAAAGCTGTATCACCTGCTCCAACACCAAATAATTTAATTATGGTAAATCCTATAAGTCCAATTAATAATCCTGTTATTACACCAACTGTACTTGAAGATTTCCCTGTCATAAAAGGGTCTCGAAATGAAGCAACAATACAGAATCTTGAGCGCTGACAAATTAATCCCATCAGCAGACCAATAATTACAAACCAGGACATAACAGCATTACCATTTCCAAAATAATTATAGGCCATAACAAAGACAACAATAATTACAATCCAGCCCAGCCATATTTGCCAGCCTCCTGTCTTTTCTGAAGCAGCCAACAATGTTCTGCTTTTCCCTGTACTAAAACCGGGGAAATTTTCCATTTCCCAAAACAGATATTTTAAAGCAACGAGAGTTCCCAGGAAAAGTCCTATTGTTAAAAAAATTGCTCCACCCGAAAGAGCGGGAATTCCACTAAAGAAACCGCCAATTGTACATCCAATACCCATTGTTGCACCTATAGCCATCAGGCCGCCACCAATAAAGCCCTTAATTAATTCACCCACAGGTGGGATTCTTAAAGCAAACTCTTTTGAAAAAAGCGCTCCGGCAAAAGCTCCAAGAATTATTAAAATATTAAGCATCCCATATAAGCTAGTATTGGTTGGTGTAACATTTTCCAAACCGAGAAACCCTGCTGCCTGATAAACATTTTCGCCCCAGTTGTTATAACCACCGCTACCACCCCAGGGACTTTTAATCATAAAAAGGAGTATATTAAGCATGCCGAGTATAATTCCTCCAATCCAAACGGGCCAGTGTTTTGCGAAAAATGTTCGAAATAATTCGCTTAATATTCTATTATCATTATTTAATTCTTCTGCCATAGTCTTTATTTTTTCTTTAATACAAAACGATTAACGCCTCCCTCCAGATCATTTTGTTCAAGAAGGGTATTTCCTGATTTTTCGCACCAGCCGGGGATATCTGATTTTGTTCCAGGGTCGGTTCCTAACATTTCAAGTACTTCTCCCGAATTCATACCCTTCATTGTTTTTGCTAATTTCATCATTGGCATAGGACAGGAAAGTCCTTTACAGTCTAATGTTTTATCAATTTTTGTTACCATAATCTAAGTATTTATAAATGTTTAAAATTCTATTGTTATTTAATTCACAAAGGAAGTTGCAAAATTTGTATTTACCAAGAAATATGGCGTGTGATAATATTCAAATGAATGTAAATGTCACTACATACAAATGAAATATATTTAACATAATTATATATGATATCTTCACATAAATTATATACTTTAGCGTCAAATTTATTATAAATTAGCGCAATCATTATATGTCTAAAAAAATGAGAGAGATCATCAAGGATAATCCCTGTAAAGATTGTGCTGTAAAGTCAAGCACGGTCTTCAACCTGAATGACGAAGAGTTGCAGATACTATGTAATAACAGTACGGAAATTAAGTTTCAGAAAGGAGAAAGGATAATAAAGCAGGGCACATTTACACAGAACATAATTTTTATAAAATCAGGAATATTTAAAATGCACCTGACCGGGCCAATACATAAAGACGAGATATTGAAGATTAATAAAGGGCCTTTATTTGTTGGCGTACCTGATGTTTTTGCCAACAAAATCCATAGTTATTCAATAACAGCACTGAATGACACCACAGCCTGCTTCATTGATTATTCAGGATATAAATATCTAATTCAGAACAATGGAAAGTTTGCTCTTGAGTTAATAAAAACTTTAAGCCAGGGTATTGTAACCCACTATCAATATTGTGTAAACAAGATGC
>JAOZOC010000767.1 GCA_029933495.1 Bacteroidales bacterium | reverse complement strand
AATATCTTAATAATTTTGAGCAAACCTACCAATCAGTCTTTAAGCTGGATCCGGCCTATTATGAGGATAAAATTACGCTTGTTGAGTTTCTTGGCATATTGCCTGCCGAAATGGGAGGTGATAAAGAAAAAGCAGAAAAATATGCAAAGGAGCTGGAGGAATCAGACTTAATCTCTGGTGCTAAGGCCAGGGAGATACTGATGTCAGAGGATGCCGATTATGAAAAGTTCTGGAAAGAAATAGTTGAAGAGGTTCCCGAAAATGCAGACGCACATCAGGCATTGGGCAGGGTGTATTTATATCAGGGGGATTTCGATGAAGCATCCAAATGTTATCAAAAAGCGATGGCTTTAGACAAAACAAAAAATGACCTTTATATTGACCTGGGAAGGTACCACTTAATGAGTGCAATGCAAAATCCAGCGATAATGGATTCAGTAGCCCCATTAATTGTGGAGCAATTCAATAATTATCTCAACTCAACTCCTGAACCAAACAACTCTATGAAGGCGTGGACATACATTAATCTGGCAAGGGTCAGTAGTCGTACAGGGAATAAAGAAGTTGCTAAAAAACAGATAAAACAAGCTGAAAAACTTGATCCATTTCACTCAAATGCATCCGGAAAACCCGGAAAAGCACTTTGCAGTCCACCGGATGTGGTTGTCCATCAGCAAAGGTATTTTCTTTCACCATTTTAGTAACCCCTTCCCTGCTTTGGCAGGGAACATAAATAATAATTGCTATGAAGAAAGTTAGCTTATTAGTTGCCACTATTGTCAATGGGGTACTGACTCAGGCGCAGGAACAAACCACAACAACTTACAAGCGTGACACAATCTGGCTAAAAACAGGTATTGTTATCTCCTGCAGGATCATTGACGATTCAACAAGCATGGATTATGTTTATGTTGATTTTGTATCAGGACTTAACAATGTTAAACAGAGCCGTTTTGCCTGGGATCAGATAAAAACCATTCATCAGAATTCAAAACCGTATGTCCCACACTCCGGTACTTACAAGGTGGAACTTGTGGATGGAACGGTACTTAATGGTAAATTGATATCGGAGACAGAAACAGAAATTGAGATTCAACTCGATGTTGGGAATTTAACGATTAAGCGCTCCAAAATTAAAAAGCTCGTCCCCTTAGAAATTCCCGGTAAAGTTAAAAAATCATTTTGGTTTAAAAATCCACACGCTACACGACTGTTATTTGCTCCAACAGCCATCCCCCTTAGAAGCGGAGAAGGTTATTATCAAAATATTTATATTATCGGCAATATGTTTAATTATGGAGTGCTGAACAATCTTTCTGTTGGTGGCGGTTTTGACTTCATAACTATGTTTGCCAATTCAGAAGAAGGTTGGCATCCAATGCTTAACTTCAATATTAAATCCGGGTTTCAGGTTGCTGATAATTTCCATGCAGGGGCAGGTGGAATGTACATTATTATGCCGGGTGAATTTTCGGCAGGCATAGCTTATGGGTTGGGAACAGTAGGGTCATATAACAGTAATCTGACCCTTGGACTTGGTTGGGGTTTTG
>JAOZOC010000766.1 GCA_029933495.1 Bacteroidales bacterium | reverse complement strand
TCAATGCAGTTTATAATGTTGCAGGATTAAAAGACCCTGACAGTGATGAACCGTCTAAATTACTGGGAGCACCTTATGCCCAGTATTTTAAGATTACAAATGATCTGCGATATTATTTTAAGCTTGGTGAAAAAAGTCAGATAGCGACCCGGTTACTTGGTGGTATTGGAGTTCCTTACAATAACTCATCTGTTTTGCCTTATGTGAAACAGTATTTCGTTGGCGGAAGTCAGGATTTGCGTTCCTTTTATGCCAGGTCGGTCGGGCCGGGGAGTTATCATCCGTCTGATACATTGTCAGGGAATTTGTTTCTTGATCAGTCAGGAGAAATAAAGCTGGTGGGGAATATCGAATACAGATTCCCAATTACGTACAAAACAAACGGCGCATTTTTTATTGATGCCGGAAATGTCTGGCTGTTGAAAGATGACCCTTCAAGGCCGGGTGGAAAGTTTGATTTTGATACATTCTTAAATGAGTTTGCAATAGGAACCGGTGTTGGAATACGTATTGATATCACATACTTTGTGCTGCGCCTTGATATCGGTGTCCCGGTAAGAAAACCTTATATCTCCGGGAAAGAAAAATGGATTTTTAATAATTCGGATTTTTGGGGTGATTACATAATTTCACTCGCAGTTGGATACCCATTTTAGTTTATTGCGAATATTTCAATCGAAAAATATCAAATATAATGTAGTTGTATAATAAAAAAATATATCTTTGCGCCCAAATTTTGAATGATAATGGTAAAAAAGAAAGATGTAACAGAAGAACGGATAGAAGCCGTAGAAGAAGCGCTTAGTAAGTCGGAAATGTTTATTGAAAAGAATCAAAAGATTCTGACAATCGCGCTGGGAGGTATTATCCTTGTTTTTGTACTGTACTTTGGATATATGAAGTACGTACAGAATCCAAAAGAAAAAGAGGCACAGGCAGCTATGTTTAATGCCGAGTATTATTTTGATCAGGATTCGGTTAACATTGCTTTAAACGGCGATGGTGAAAACCTTGGATTCCTTGATGTTATTGATGATTATGGCTCAACAAAATCTGGTAACCTTGCAAAATATTATGCCGGGGTCTGCTACCTGAAAATGGGTGAATATGAAAATGCAATCGACTATTTAAAGAGTTTTAAAGGTTCAGATATGCTGGTTTCAAGCATGGCTCTTGGTGCAATTGGAGATTCTTATATTCAACTAGGAGATATTGGTAAAGGAATTGAGTTTTATCTTAAGGCAGCAAAAAATAATAAAAATGAGTTCACCTCTCCTCCCTTTCTAATGAAGGCCGCATGGGGATATGAAACTCAAAATGACTGGAGTGCTGCTTTGAAAACCTATGATAATATTAAAAAGGAGTATCCCAAATCAAGAGAAGCAAGAGAGCTTGATAAATATATTGCCAGAGCAAAAGCTAAGCTTGGCGAATTATAAAAGAAAAATGATATTGAAGAAAAACCCTGTTCAGAGCACGAACAGGGTTTTTTCTATCTCAGTTTTTTAAACCCGGATTTTCCACTCACTCCATAGCACAAATTTTGTTACTACTT
>JAOZOC010000217.1 GCA_029933495.1 Bacteroidales bacterium | reverse complement strand
GTTGATGAGATAAGCGGAAGCGGAAATGTTGGTGCTTTTGTGACGTTTAATACTGGTGAGAACGATACAATATTGGTAAGAAGTGCCATTTCTCTTGTTAGTATTGAAAATGCCAGACTTAATTTACAAAAGGAGATTACTGAGCCTTTTGGATGGAATTTTGAGCAGGTTGTTCAGCATCAGATTGATGTCTGGAATGAGTATCTCGGAAGAATAGAAATTGAAACCGAGGACTATGTTGAAAAGGTTAAATTTTATACAAATCTTTACCGGGCTTTTTCCGGCAGAGTTGCCTGGGGTGATGTGAATGGTCAGTGGGTTGATATGAATGAGGAGGTGCAGACTTTTGAAGATAAGAATCAGAGACTTTGCTCCGGTGAATTCTGGAATACTTTCTGGAATGTTCAGCAGTTGTATCAGCTTGTGGCACCTGAATTTTCGTCAATGCAGGTGAAAAGCCTGATAGAGTTTTATGATAAGGGCGGCTGGCTGGCAAAAGGTATTTTCGCGGGAGAGTATTCCAGCGTAATGGTTGCAGAGCATGGGATTCCCTGGATAGTCGGAGCCTGGAATGCAGGTATCAGGGACTTTGACTTCAATAAGGCTTATGAAGCAATGTATAAGGTGCAGACAGAACCACCTCTACAGATGCATCCAGGCGGTGGACGTGTCGGAAACGAAAGCCTCGTTCCCTATCTGAAATACGGTTTTGTACCTCTGAATACCGGCATTTATCAAAGTTACGTCTCAAATACTCTTGAATATGCATTCGACGACTGGTGTCTTGCGCAGGCAGCAAAAGTCCTTGGGAAAAATGGTGATTGAATATTTTTGATCCTCAATCAGGATTTATGCGACCGAAAAATGCCGATAGTACCTGGTACGAACCTTTCGACCCGTATCATACACCGGGTTTTGTGGAGGGAAATTCGTGGCAGTTTAGTTGGTTTGTCCCTCAAGATGTAGGCAGTTTGGTTGAAGCGGTTGGTAAAGAGAGATTTGTGGCCCGGCTTGATAGTGCGATGGCCAAATCTGAAAAGGTGAATTTTAATGCTTTGGGAGATAATTTCACAAAATATCCCATAAACCACGGTAATCAGCCCAATATGCAATCCTGTTACCTTTTTAATTATGCAGGTGAACCCTCGTTAACACAAAAATGGGCACGCGCAATTCAGGAGAAGTATTACGGAACCGGACCAAGAGACGCATACCCGGGAGATGAGGATCAGGGACAGATGAGTGCCTGGTATGTTATGAGTGCGATCGGGCTCTTTCAGATGGACGGAGGTGCCGCAACCGAACCTTATTATGAACTTGGTAGCCCGAGGTTTGAAAAGGTAACAATTCACCTCAGTGATAAATATTATGGTGGGAATACTTTTGTGATTGAGGCGAAAAACGCCTCCCGTGAGAACAAGTATATTCAGTCTGCAATTTTAAACGGTAAGGAATTAATATCATGGAGATTCCCTCAGAAAGAACTGGTGAAGGGTGGAAAGCTTATTATTGAAATGGGGAATTCACCTGATAAAGATTTGTTTATTGGTGATTAGATTTTGTAAAAAGCTTAGAAATAGAATGTCAGAATTTTGTTGAAGAACAATCAACATATTCATTTGGGAATATAATTGCCCTGGAAAGTTTTCAATGTGTTATCCTTTGTGACAAACATAGAATTTTTTTATGGTTTGATATTGCTTATTAAATAAATGATATATTTGCTGGATGAAAAAATATAAAAGCCTGAATCATATAATAATCCTGTTGATCATTACAATTTTCCAGAGCAACGGTATAATCGCTCAATTTGTTGATGTTCCTGATATAGTAAAGGGTTTACAAAGTAGAAAAGTTGATTTGAATGGAACCTGGCAGTTTAATTCTTCGCCTGTTGGGGAATACTGGAATCTAAAGCAAACTGAACAGTCATGGAGTACGATAAAAGTGCCGGGAGAATGGGTGCTTCAGGGTTATACTGTAAAGCCTTTAGAGCGGGCTGCCTATTTCCGCAAGATAACTCTCCCTTCAGACTGGGGTGAGAATTATAGAGTATTTTTACGTTGTGATGCTGTTTTTAGTGATGTTATTGTTTGGATAAATGGTAAAAAAGCAGGGTCTCATCTTGGTGGAATGACAGCCTTTGAATTTGATGTCACTGATCTGGTAGAACCAGGGAAAGAAAATGTAATTGTTTTAGGGGTGATGAGTGAGTCAATAGCAGATACCCTGATGTCAGGAAGCCAATACGCGGCACATCCTCTGGGAGGGATACTTCGTAAGATTTATTTGTATGCCGTTCCGGAGATTTACTTAGGGAATTTATCAATTATTACTGACTTTGATGACGAGTACAAGGATGCAACATTGAAGATTAAAAGTTCTGTGTTTAATCCAGAGGGGAAAAAGACAGATGGTCTGCTTAGTGTCCGGCTTATTAGTCCTGATGGGGTAAATAAGCTGTTAAACAGTGCAGTACAAAATTTTTCATTCGAGAAAAATGAGAAGCATATTGAGACTGAATTTAATTTTGAAATCCAGGCTCCGTTAAAGTGGGATGCTGAACACCCGAATCTTTACCAGTTGCAATTGTTAATTGAATCGCAGGGTAATAGCGAGACTATTATAAAGCGATTTGGGTTTAGGGAGATTGAAGTTGTCGGAAATAAGGTTTTTCTGAATGGAAAGCCAATCAAGCTGCATGGTGTAAACCGTCATGAAACTCATCCTCTGTTGGGCCGAAGCCTGAATAGAGAATTGTGGTTACGGGATGCAATATTGTTTAAACAGGCGAACGTTAATTATATCCGCACCTCACATTATCCCCCCGGTGAGGAGTTTATTGCCATTTGCGATAGTATAGGGCTTTATGTGGAATTGGAAAATCCGTTATGTTGGATAGGGCATGGTGCAAATACTAAATGGGAAAAATCTGCTTCACACGACTCAATATATTATCCTTATTTTGAACAGGTAAGTAGAGAAAGTATTGGTCTGTTGAAAAACCATCCCAGCATTTTGATCTGGTCTATGGCCAATGAATCCGCTTGGGGCCCAAATTGGAAAAAGCTTTTGGATTTTTATAATATTGCAGATCCGACAAGACCAAAAACTTTTCATGATCAGGCTTATGGTGGTTATAACAATTACGGAAGTACTGATATGCAGATTGCCAATATCCACTATCCGGGCCTTAACGGTCCTGCCGTAGCAGATACTTTCAGCCGTCCGTTGGTTTTTGGAGAATATAGTCATCTGAACTGTTATAACCGGAAGGAAATTGCCACAGACCCTGGCGTTCGTGATTCCTGGGGGAAAGGTTTAAAAGCGATATCAAATACTATGTATGTTAGCCGGGGTTGCCTCGGAGGAGCTATCTGGTCAGGAATTGATGATATCTTTTTCCTTCCTGAAGGTAAGGCAGTTGGCTATGGCGAATGGGGACCTGTTGATGGATGGCGAAGAAAGAAACCCGAATATTATCATATGAAGAAAGCCTATTCTCCGGTAATAATCTACAACACATGCATAAATGCCCCGGAAAAGGGACAGCCTGTTATGCTTCAGATTGAAAATCGCTTTGATTTCACAAATTTTAATGAGTGCAAAATTGAATGGGATATGCCAGATGAAAACGGAACGATGATAATGGATATGCCACCAGGAGGTTCCGGAATTCTGAGAGTTTATCCTAAAACTGATCCTGAAGGAAAGTCAATGCATATCCGCGTTTATTCACCGCTCGGATATCTTGTTGATGAAACAACTATCAGCATTGGTGATATTCAAAGAGCGGATTATCCTTATAAACATTTGAGTGCCGATAGCTGGGAGTTGGACACTGCAAGGTCGACATACACTATCAGAAGTAAAAGAATGGTATGGAACTTTGACCGTGCTAGCGGTAAATTGACTTCTGCACTCCTTGATCAACAGGAGATATTGAAAGGAAATACGGAATTAATGATCCTGCCCTTAAATACCGGACCGTGTGCTACCGAACATAGTCTGGATATTCCATTTTTAAATGATAAATGCAAGGACTGGAAAATGAAAAATATCACTGCTGCCAAATATGGAGATACGATTATGGTCACAATCACAGGTGCATATTTTGAAGCCTCAGGAGAAGTAGAGTATGTTTTTATCCCCGGGAGACAGGTTCAAATAAATTACAGATTTATCTCCAATATAGATATCAATCCAAGGCAATGGGGAATGGTGCTTTATTTTAACAGAGCTTTCAGGAATCTGGAATGGTCAAGAAATGGTATTTGGACTGAATATCCAGAAGACCATATTGGCAGAACACGAGGAAAAGCTGTTCCTTTTATATCCGGGGAATATCAAAAGCCTGCTTTTGGAAAGCAACCGGAAAATAAATGGTATCTTGATGAAAATATCCTGGGCTCGAATGATTTCAGATCGACGAAGGAGAATATTTACTGGGCCACACTTACAGACAACTCAGGAAAAGGGATTGTAATAAAAGGGAATGGGACACAGTCAGTAAGATCTTGGAAAGCAGATGCAGGTATAAATATACTGGTTGCCGGTTTCAATACCGGTGGTGGTGATATGTTCTTCTCTGGATATTACAAAGATGAAAGAGAACCTTTGCAAGTTGGTGATGAGTTTTCGGGTACTATTGAAATATTTATGATAGAAGAGGAGTAGAATTGTTTAGTCGCTTTTTCACATTTAATATTATTTCTTGCCATAAAATAATATTTCATTACATTTGCCTTCTTTTTTTTAAATCAATCAATTGATTAGATATGAATATAATATCAAACAGAGTTAGAAATTTATCTGAATCGGCAACACTTGAGATGACCCGTAAAAGTCGTGAGCTGAAGTTACAGGGTAAGGATGTAATTAACCTGAGCATTGGTGAGCCTGATTTTAATACCCCGGAAATTATTAAGAATGCCGGTATAAGTGCCATTAATGAAAACATAACTCATTATACTCCGGTTTCAGGATTTAAAGAATTGAGGGAGGCAATAGCAGCCAAGCTAAAACGAGATAATGGTCTTGACTACTCTTTCAACCAGATTATTGTTTCAACAGGAGCAAAACAATCCATTGCCAATGCTCTGCTTGCATTGGTAAATCCGGGAGATGAGGTAATTGTCCCAGCGCCGTATTGGGTTTCGTATCCGGAGATGGTTAAAATGGCGGAAGGTAAGATGGTAGAAATACCTACTTCGATTGAGAATGATTTTAAAGTAACACCTAAACAGATTGAGGGTGTCATTACAATCAAGACAAAAGTTCTGATGTTGAACACTCCTAGCAATCCGACCGGTTCGTATTATACTAAGGATGAGCTAAAAGGAATAGCTGATGTACTTGTACGCTATCCCAATATTTACATAATTTCAGATGAAATTTATGAGTACATAAATTATTCTGGAAAGCATGAAAGCATAGCTCAGTTTGATTCTTTAAAAGATAGAGTAATTGTCATTAACGGAGTTTCAAAAGGATATGCAATGACAGGATGGAGGATAGGGTATATGGCTGCTACAGCGGAGATAGCTAAGGCCTGCGATACATTGCAGGGGCAGGTTACGTCAGCTACATCATCAATATCCCAAATGGCTGCTTTAAAGGCGATGAAAATAGATCCGGCATCTTCTGATGAAATTAGAGGAATGGTTGAAGCTTTCAGGAAAAGAAGAGACTTTGTGAAAAGCAAGTTAGATGAAATTCCCGGATTGAAGACAAACTTACCTGCCGGTGCTTTTTATTTTTATCCTGATGTAACCTACTATATAGGGAAATCAAACGGGAATACAACTATTAACAATGATAACGATCTTTGTCTGTATCTTTTAAGCGAAACTTATGTTGCCCTAGTACCCGGCTCTGCTTTTGGGACACCAGGATATATCAGGCTGTCGTATGCCACATCTGAGGAGAACCTTCTGGAAGCAATTGAAAGATTGAAAAAAGCACTTGGGAAACTTTCGTAACTGCTTTGAGAATTGCAGGGTTAGAATTACTAGTGTCAAATGAAGTGCTGAGATTGCTTTGTCCTCGTACCTCGTCCTACTAATGACGTCACTGCGAGGAAGAATGACGAAGCAGTCTGACAGCCATTACATACTT
>JAOZOC010000216.1 GCA_029933495.1 Bacteroidales bacterium | reverse complement strand
TTGTTTTTTACTCCTCTTGCCATTTTTATTTCAGATTTGAGCTACTATAAACTATTCTTAACTGAGATGAAAAATATGACCCCTGACAGCAGTATGGATATGAGCAGGATGATAGCAATGCCTCTTACCATTATGAATTCGGTGATAATAATCATTGCCGGAATTACTATCTTTAAATTTAAAAATCGTGTGCTGCAATTGAGACTTAACAGATTTAATATACTTCTTATTGTAATTCTTGTAGTTGGGATTTTATTCGGATATCCGCAATGGATGATGGATAATGCAGGTTCGGTTGTTACTTATGAATATGGAGCTTATCTTCCCTTAATTTCCATTGTATTTCTTTTCCTTGCAAATATTTATACCGGAAAAGATGAGAAACTCGTAAGGTCGGCTGACAGACTCAGGTAGATTTAACTATCGAAAAAACTATTAATGAAGAGAATCGGTTTAATTTCAGATACCCATACATTTCTTCATCCCGGGTTGTTTAAGTCCTTGAAAGAGTGTGATGAAATCTGGCATGCCGGTGATATCGGGAATATTGAAACAGCCGATAAGCTCGCTGCTTTCAAACCACTAAGGGCCGTTTATGGCAATATAGATTCCCACGAGGTACGAATCGTATATCCTGAATTTCAGATTTTTAAATGTGAAGATGTTAAAGTGCTGATGACCCATATCGGTGGTTATCCTGGCAGATACCAACCCGCAGTCCGTGAGTTGATAGCAAAAGAAAAACCGGGACTTTTCATCTCAGGACATTCTCATATTCTGAAAGTTATGTATGACAATAAATATAAACTACTTCATATCAATCCCGGTGCCGCAGGGAAATCCGGCCTGCACAAAGTAATAACCTTTGTTCGTTTTACAATTGACGGAAAGCAGATAAAAGACCTTGAGATAGTTGAGTTTAAAAGGTGAGGATAAAAACGTATGCATTGTAAGTTTTAAGAAGCAATGAATATCAGGTCTGTTTTTTTTGCAAAATTATCCGCATAATCCTTATTCCTTACGGTATAAATTCCATTTTTTTATTGAAATCTTTTTTATACTTTAGCCGTCATAAAGAGAATCCGGGAGGAAAGTGCTCATAAAACATTTGAATTGCGAAGTTTCTACCAGCAGTTTTCAAATGATATATAACTTATTCATTTATCATTGCAACTTAATTAAACGAAATGAAAAGAAGACTTTGGACAAGAGAAGAATTAATACTGGCTTTAAATCTATATTTGAAACTGCCATTTGGGAAACTTCATTCACGGACACCTGAAGTAATTCACTTATCAAGTCTAATTAACAGAACCCCCAGTTCTATTGCAATGAGACTTGTGAATTTTGCTAGTGTTGACCCATTTCACAAAAAAAGGGGAATTAGTGGATTGTCTGGTGGCAGAAAACAAGTAGAACCAATTTGGGAAGAATTTATAAATAATAAAGATGATTTACTATTTGAAAGTGAGAGAATCTTAGCCGAAATTGAACAAAATAGTATCGAAACAAAATTTGCTAATGAACTTATAGGAATTGAACATTTGAGTGGAAAGAATAAGATTCGAGAAGTTAAGACCCGAGTAAATCAAAATATTTTCAGACAAATAGTAATAGCTAATTATTCAGGTAAATGTGCAATTTCGGGGGTAGATATACCTGAACTTCTTGTTGCAAGTCATATTATTCCTTGGTCAAAGAATGAAAATGAACGGCTTAATCCAGAAAATGGGATTTGTCTCTCCTCACTATATGATAAGGCTTTTGATGTAGGACTTATTGGATTAAACACAAGCTATAAAATTCTCATCTCAAAGGATTTAAAGAAGAACATAAACAAAGGATATTACACTCAATATTTTGGTATTTTAAAAAACCATCAACTTAATCTTCCAGCAAAGTACTACCCAAAAAAAGAATTTATTGAATTTCATTTGGATACAATTTTTAGAAAATAACATCCGCATAAAATTTAAGCAGAAGCTGGAGAAATAGAAGAATCATCTGAAGTCTCCGGGCTGTGCTGGATTTTAGCACAGGCCGGTGTATCGGGCAACCCGCATCCCAGCCCTCTATCCTATGTGCAGAGCGTCCGCGCTCGGTATATTTTTAAACAAAAAGTATGCTTGTCCCATCGCTGAGTCAACAGGTGACTTGCCATCACCAATGCCCTTTCTCAGTCACCAGCTGACCATCCTTGCAATTATTCCGATTGGCCTTAAAGCAACAGGTATCAGATTTCCTCTTTTACGATACTTGTCTGCACGAAGCATAATAAGTCCGTATAGGTATACTTGATTTCTTTGGGTATTAATTCCATTTTTTAATTGAAGTCTTTTTTATACTTTAGCCGTCATAAAGAGAATCCAGGGTGAACAACCATAATGACAGAAAAAGTGTAGCTTTAACCTGGAGTAATTAAAAAATAAAGTTTATAAACTCCTGAATAAGAATTAAATTTGTTGTTATCAGTGAATAAAAAATGAGTAAGACAACACAAATAAAAGTTGAGGACAAGTTAATTTCAATAGTTAAACAGAATGAGCAAGATTATATTTGTTTAACAGATATGGTTCGTGATGAAGAAGGAAACGACCACATTCGTAACTGGATGAGAAACAGAAATACTGTTGAATTTATCGGACTTTGGGAAACTTTGCACAATCCGGGTTTTAAAGATGTCGAATTCGACAGGTTTAGAAAAGAAGATTGTTGATCAAAGAATTTCAACGGTTAAAAGAAATCGAAAAACAAATAACGATACGCTAATCAAGAAACAGTATTAAAATCCCGTTAAAAGCTATAATTGCTATGGAATCAGAAAACCTGCCTGCCCGCATTGAAAACCTGTCAATGGATGAGTGGGAAAAATTGTTTGAAGGATGAAAGAATTAAAATTAGAATAACCGTTATTTTAGATTTTACGATTATTCTAAAATAAGAATTGCCGTTATTTTAAAATTTATTACTTTTGTAAAATAGAAAAACAAATTGTTTTAAATATGAAAAATTTCAAATCCGGAAAATATGTAGGCCAGGGAACTTACAAAGCATTTATTCCTGTTAGAATCAACAGGAACTGGCAAATTGACCGTATGGACATAATTTCCTTGCTCAGTCGTGCCGACAGAGAACTGGGACGTTTGGATATGTTTTCGGAATATGTGGATATCGAACGTTATATCCGGATGCACATTGCCAAAGAAGCAATCCAGTCATCAAAAATAGAAGGTACTCAAACCAATATGGAAGAGGTCTTTTTGCAGGAAAACGAGATAAAAAAAGAAAAAAGAGACGATTGGCAAGAGGTGCAAAATTATATTGCCGCAATGAACGAGGCTGTTCAGCAATTGCACCGGCTTCCGTTTTCGAGCAGGCTGATAAAACTCACCCACAAAATACTTTTACAAGGTGTAAGGGGCAAACACAAATTTCCGGGCGAATACCGGAAAAGTCAAAATTGGATAGGAGGTGCCACATTGAACGATGCAACTTTTATTCCGCCCCCACATTCCGAAGTGCCTGAATTGATGTCGGATTTGGAAAAATTTGCAAACAGCTTAGATAATAATTTACCTGAACTACTTAAAATAGCCTTAATACATTATCATTTTGAGACAATACACCCTTTTCTTGATGGGAACGGAAGAGTCGGCAGGTTGATTATCACTTTGTTTTTGGTGGATAAAAAGATTTTAAAACGCCCCATTCTGTATCTTTCCGATTTTTTTGAAAGTCATCGTCAGTTATACTACGACAATCTGATGCGGGTTCGTACGCATAATGACCTTTCGCAATGGCTTAAATTCTTCTTGAGCGGAGTTATCGAAACATCGAAAAAAGGTGTTGACACTTTTAATAAAATTTTGAAATTGCAAAAAGAATTAGATAACAAACTCAAACTATTGAAATCCCGCGAAGGTAATGCCCGCAGGTTGGTAGAATTTATGTACGGGCAACCGGTTTTTAATGCTGCAATGGTTGAAAAAGATTTAGGGCTTTCGGTTGCTACAATTTACAAACTGCTTGATACTTTTGAAAAAACGGATATTATTACCGAATTTACAGGTGCCAAACGGGGCAGGGTTTTCATCTTCGATAAATACATGAAACTGTTTTAATATGGCTAATATCGCCTGATAGTATATAATTTCCCTGACATAATGAGAGAACTGGATTTGATAATTCCTTTTAATTGGTCTCATTGGGATTACGGGAAAGAGATTTTTGAAAAAGGAGATTATACAAACCTGGATACAATAACTTTATTAAAACTCTTAACAGCATTTATCAGGGCAGACCATTTTAGTTATGGTGCCGGACTGGCTTCAAGATTTAAAGACCGAACAATTGAAAAAATACTGAAAGAGATAAAGAAAAACACAGAAAGTGTATTAAACAGCACTATTTAGGTAAAACTAAGTTAATTCTAAAGAATTAATCAATAAAAGTGCTTTTTATGGCTTTTTTATCTGTTTTTTATCAATTATTTCATATATTTGCAAGCAAAAGAGCCGTATAATGCACTTAAATGAACTAATACAATCGCTGAAGAAAAGGCGCGAAATACTGGGTGTAACGCAGGAACACCTTGCCGAACTATCAGGCGTAGGTCTGCGTACCTTGAAAGCACTGGAGAGTGGCAAGAGTAACCCCACATTCGAAACGCTGAATAAACTGGCCGAAGTGCTGGGTATGGAAGTGAAACTGGAAGTAAAAAAAACAAATCATTAATAAATGCGCAAGGTAGAAGTTTATCGCAATGGACAACTGGCCGGAACTTTAATACAGTATAACCCCAAAAGTTACGAGTTCCGTTATGACGATAAATGGTTTGCAAATGACAAGCTGCCGGCTATCAGCCTGACGCTGCCAAAAACACAGCAAACGTATAAAGCAGGCCACCTTTTCCCTTTCTTCTTCAATATGCTGTCAGAAGGAGTAAACAGGAAGTTGCAATGCCGGCAGCTGAAAATTGATGAAAGTGATTACTTCGGACTGCTGGCAGCTACAGCCACGAACGACACCATTGGAGCTGTTACCGTAAAACCTGTAAAAAGTGAAAGTAAATGAGCATACCTGAAATTAAATATTGTCCGGGAACACTGACAGAAGGAAATGACACCTACAGCACAACCTGCCTGAGAAAGATGTTTAACGGCAGGAAGGTCAGCCATATTTTACCTTATAACTCACCAAAGGTTAGTGAAGATGATGCTGAAAAATTTCTTGAAAATCGCAAACGCATCTCCATATCAGGTGTTCAGGAGAAGCTCTCGCTCATACTTGATAAAAACAAGCTTCGTTTAACCCAAAAGGGAGAGCAGGGTACATACATATTAAAACCTGTTCCGCAAGATTTGAAAAAAGTGGATCAGGTACCGGCAAATGAGCATTTGACTATGCAAATTGCCCGGCAGGTCTATGGTATCAATACCGCTGAAAGCGCACTCATATTTTTTAAAAATGGAGAACCCGCAAACATTACAAAACGATTTGATGTAAAAGAAGATGGTACTAAATGGGGAAAAGAAGATTTTGCATCACTTGCCGGCAAAACGTCTGAAAATGCAGGAGCTGATTTTAAATATAAATACAGCTATGAGGAACTGGCAGAATTGGTATTTAAGTATGTTCCGGCATATATGGTTGAAATAGAAAAGCTTTTCAGGCTTGTTATTTTCAATTACGTATTCTCCAATGGCGATGCTCACCTGAAGAACTTCTCCGTTTTGGAAACTCAAAATGGAGATTATGTTTTAAGTCCTGCTTACGATTTGGTAAACACAAGAATACATGTGGACGATTCCGGTTTTGCTTTGGGTGGAGGATTGTTTAAAGATAATTTTGAATCGGAGGCAATGAATAAAACCGGTCATGCCGGATTAGAAGATTTTTATGAATTTGCCAGGCGGTTAGGGATACCGGCGAAAAGACGTGATAAAATATTAGAACCGTTTCTATCCCGGCAAACAGGAGTTGACGTTCTAATCCAAAGATCATTTTTGAATGACCAGACAAAAAGGGAATACCTGCTACATTATCAAACGAGAAGAAATCAATTGAAAAAATATTAAAAGAGAAAAAACACTGAAAGTAAATAAAGCCCAAACTGTTTCACC
>JAOZOC010000215.1 GCA_029933495.1 Bacteroidales bacterium | reverse complement strand
CATACTTTTCAAGTACAAGAGCAATTTTTTCCATTTCCTCTTCAGGTATACATGTATTTTTACGGTTGTTAACATTACAACTGCTTAATGTTAAAATGCTGATAAAAAGAACTAATACATATTTGTTCATGTTTCTGATTTTATGGATTGATCTATAATATTTATTGCATCTTCAAATTTAATGGAAACCTTTGTGTTATGCAAATAAAATTACAGATTTTAAAATAAAAAATAAAAAAAGCGATTCAGCATAATTACCAAACCGCCTTTTATTGAATTGTGGTACCACCTGGAATCGAACCAGGGACACCAGGATTTTCAGTCCTGTGCTCTACCATCTGAGCTATGGTACCATCATTATTTCAAAAATCGTCCTGTGAAATTTTCAGGGCTGCAAAAATAAATAAGATTTTCATATTACCTACACTTTTTTAAAATATTTTTATATTTGCTATATTGAACTCAGGTTATTACTTTTGCAAAGTTTTATTTTTGATGACAAACGGCATATAATGAAGCTGGGAATTGATGTAGGGAATACGCTAACAAAAGTAGCTCTGTTTAAGGGAAGCGATGTTATAGAATTACATACTTTTGAGACTTTCAATCTTAATAAACTGAAACTATTGTTATCCGGGTTTGAGAAAAAAAATATGACTGTCAGGTACTCTATTGTTTCAGCCGTTAAAGATTATGACAATGATATAAGAAACTTTCTCAACAATAATTACTACTTCATAGAATTGTCTTCAAAAATAGACCTGCCCATAATAATCGGCTACAAAACACCCGAAACCCTGGGTAACGACAGGATTGCCGGTGTTTGTGGAGCAAGCGCATTATTCCCCGGAAAGGATATTCTTGTTATTGATGCAGGAACTTGCATAACTTATGATTTCATCGATAAAGGGAAGAATTATTTTGGTGGGGGTATTTCTCCCGGAATTGATGCCAGGTTCAAAGCGCTAAATACTTTTACGGAAAATCTGCCGTTAGTGAATCGTGCTGAGGATTTCAATCTCATAGGAAATTCCACAACTGAAAGCATCAGATCTGGCGTTTTGAATGGGATTCTTGCTGAGGTTGAGGGAGTTATTGAACGTTATGAGAACAATTTTGGCAGGGTGAAAATTATTTTTACAGGAGGTGATACTATTTTTTTTGATAAACGATTAAAAAATGACATCTTTGCACTCCCAAACTTAGTTCTCAATGGGCTAAATGAAATTTTGGATTTTAACATTAACAAGAGTATGGTTATACTCTGATACACAGTAAAATGCTGAAAGAAAAATTATACTATTTTAACAAATCTGGTTCTGTTTGGAAACGACAAATTTCATTTGCGATAAGGTTGCTGTTTGCAGTTTTAATCTTTTTATCTGCTGGAGAAGTGTTTTCACAGCCAGGAATCAGTTCGCCATACAGTAGTTTCGGAATAGGTTCTTTGGATAAAATTAATAATGTCCGTACGATGTCAATGGGGGGGAACACTATTGGTGTCAGAAACCGCTCTACAATAGACATTTCCAATGCAGCATCATATTCAGCTTTCGACAGCACATCATTTCTTTTTGAAGCAGGAGTTGTAGGATTATTTGTTAATTACAAAACCGAAAAAGAAACAGATCAGATGGTTACAGGTAATATAAGTCATATTTTAATGGGATTTCCGGTAAACAAATGGTGGCGTGCAAGTCTTGCACTACTTCCCTACAGTTCTGTGGGATACGATGTCTCAAGCTATAACTATTCTGTTGACGCAGGCAATATCAAATATCAGTACTTTGGCTCAGGTGGTTTTAACAGGTTTAATATTGGCAGCTCTTTCCAGCCATTAAGTTATTTATCTATTGGATTCAACGCCTCATATCTTTGGGGAAAATTAAATAAATCACAAACTATTTCCTTTCCCGATTCAATAAATTTAGCAGGTACTTTGATTGACAACTCCATAGTATCTGGTGATGTCGTTTTTGATTTTGGAGTGCAATATTATACAAAACTAAAAAACAATCTGGATCTTGTTGTCGGAGCTACATTCACCCCAAAGACATCTCTCGCATCTGAAGCTCATTATATTGCAATGTCGTATGCCGGAGAAACACACGGTATATATAATTTTAAAGATACTATTGCATACATTCCATTAGTAAAGGGTCAGGTGGAAATGCCAATGGAATTTGGGCTGGGTTTTTCATTTGCAAAATCAGACCACTGGATGTTCGGGGCTGAATACAAATGGGCTAACTGGTCAGAGTTCAGAAAATTCGGGCAACTTGATTCTCTTCAAAACAGCTCTACTTATTCGGCCGGAGGTGAATATATTCAGAATATTAACAGCACTTATTCCTATTTGCAAACAGTTAGGATTAGATTTGGCGGTCATTTCACTCAAAGCTATCTTAAATTAAGAGGTGAACAATTAAAAGAATTTGGCATAACTTTTGGATTTGGATTCCCGTTAAAAAGTTCCAGACTTAGAGGAAATGAGTCTATGATTAACATTGGTTTTGATATTGGCACAAGAGGAACAGAGTATAAAGATTTAATAAAAGAGAATTATGTCAATGTGCATTTTAGTATGTCAATTCAGGAAAGATGGTTTGTAAAAAGAAGATATAAATAAATTTATTATTTTTGCTATTTGTTAAATGTATTTTATAAAATATTAATTATATAACGTTATGAGAAAGAATCTGTTATTATTGTTGTTGGGATTATTTACCGGACTTATTATTTCAAACAGTGCACTTGCGCAAGATGAGCCACGATTTGGGAAAGATAGTGTAACTTGTATCACAAATAACTCCCTGTATTATGAGTTTTATAAGCAATGGAAACAGAGCAATTATAAGAATGAGGCATGGAAAGATGTTATAACCCCCTGGACCTGGGTTTTCAATAACTGCCCGAGAAGCTATAAAAATGTTTATATCCATGGCGAAAAACTGATTAAGGAATTAATCAAAACGGAAACTGATAAGGAGAAGAAGGATAAATATATAGATACTTTGATGATGGTTTATGATCAAAGAATCAAATATTTTGGTCAGGAAGGTTATGTGCTTGGTAAAAAAGGTGTTGACCTGTATAAGAACAGGCCTACCGATTATGAAAAGGCATACGAAATACTTAAAAAATCAGTTAGCCTTACTGGGAATAAAACACTTGGCCCTATCTTAATTTATTATTTCAGGTCGGCTGAAAAAATGGTAAAAGCAGAAAAAATCGAAAAAGCAGTGCTGGTTGATATTTATGATACTGAAAGTGATATCATTGATTACAATATAAAAAATAACCCTAAAAAAGCTGCAAACTGGGAAGCTGTTCAGGGAAATATTGAGTTATCGTTTGAACCATATGCTACGTGTGAAGATCTTATTAGCATATATACGGTTAAGTTCAACGAATCTCCAAATGATATTGACCTTCTAAAGAAAATTACTAAGATTCTGGACAAGAAAAATTGTACAGATTCTGACCTCTTTTTCCAGGCAACTGAAAATCTGCATAAAGCTGAACCCTCAGCTAGTTCTGCCAAGCTAATGGGTAAAATGTATATCAAAAAAGAGAACTATCCAAAGGCACTGGAGTTCCTGAAGCAAGCTACAGAACTTCAGGAAGACCCAAACGAAAAGGCTGACATATTTTATCTTATGGCTGTTGTTAATTATCAGCAAAAAAAATACTCACAAGCACGCAGCAACTGCTATGACGTCCTGAAATACAGGCCGAATGACGGAAAAGCATATATCCTTATTGGGAACATGTATGCAGTATCATCTAAAAGTTGTGGAAATAATGACCTGACATCCAAAGTTGCATATTGGGCTGCTGTCGATAAATTTATCAAAGCAAGGAATGTTGACTCTTCTGTTGCTGATGAAGCTAAGAAATTAATAAATCTTTACAGTCAGTAT
Source organism: Bacteroidales bacterium (assembly GCA_029933495.1). GTDB lineage: Bacteria > Bacteroidota > Bacteroidia > Bacteroidales > JAADJA01 > JAADJA01. The sequence continues at coordinate 2,236 of JAOZOC010000215.1, read as the reverse complement.
TTCCCTGCAACTGAAACAATCTTCTTTTATGACCTAAAAAAAGGTGATAAATACAAGGTTGAATGCTGGATAAATGAAACAACAACTGTTAGAACTTCAGATTAAGTATAAATTGTTAAGCTAAGTGAGCAGGAATAAATTTTTCGGTACTTATTTAATTATAGTTAAAAGCATTATTATGATTTCTTTCGTAATAGTGCTTTTTTCTTGTAAAAATGACATACAAGATGTCACCTCGCTTTCGTTGGTTGACTCATTGCCATTAGAAACTGCTTATGATATCGTTCTTTATTTCAGCGACTCAGGAAAAGTTCAGGCTTACCTCGAAAGCCCGCTAATGAAAAGATTCGAAGGAAAAGAAAATATGATTGAATTTCCCGATGGATTTAAAATTATAATGTATGACTCGGCAAAGCAGGTTAAATCACAAATAACTGCAAAATATGGCATCAATTACGAAAAAAAGAAAATGCTTGAAGCAAGAAACGACGTCATTGTTATCAATAAAAAAAAACACGAGCAGCTAAATACAGAGCATCTTGTTTGGGATCAACGAAAAAAAATAATATTTTCAGATGTATTTGTTAAGATTACAACTCCCGACAATGTGCTTTATGGCGACAGCCTGATATCCGATCAGAATTTCGACGATTATACAATCAGCAATGTTACCGGTGAAATTAGCTTAAACCCTGATAAAAAATAATGAATAGCTGGATAATTGTATTTGTAACTTTAATCTTTTCCGCCCTTTTTTCAGGGCTTGAGATTGCTTTTGTCAGTTCAAACAAACTCCAGATAGAACTTGACAAAAATAAGGGCATGTTCTCGGCAAAGATACTCTCTTCTTTTGTGAATAATCCGTCCGGCATCCTTGGAGCGCTGTTGCTGGGAAATAATATATCACTGGTTATTTATGGTATTGCAATGGCAAATATTCTTGAACCTGTAATTGCAAAAATCCTGACGCCTCAATATTCAAGTGAGTTTCTGATACTTATTATACAGACAATTGTATCAACAATTTTAATCCTTATTGCTGCCGAATTTATTCCGAAAGCCCTTTTCAGAATTAATCCGAATGCAATACTCAGGAGGTTTGCCATACCGATTAAAATATTTTACTGGTTGCTGTATCCGTTCATATTCCTCCTTGTAAACTTTGCTGAATTTATACTGAAAAAAATATTCAGGCTGAACTTTTCAGGAGCCAGCGGTGCATTCAGTTCGGTTGATTTCGACAATTATCTTAACGAAATAACAGAAATAAGTAAAGAGGAACACGACGTTAAGCAGGAGATTCAGATGCTGCAAAACGCAATTGAGTTTAAAAGCATTAAACTGCGCGAGTGCATGGTTCCGCGTACGGAAATTACCGCACAGGAAGAAGCGACCCATATCGAAGAGCTGAAAAACAGTTTTATTGAATCGGGTCATTCAAAAATATTAATATATCGTGAAAACATTGATAATATCATAGGGTTTGTGCATTCTTCTGATATGTTCAAAAATCCCGGTGCCATAAAAGATATTATTCACGAATTACCCATTGTTCCTGAAACTATGCTGGCCAATAATGTACTCACGATGTTTATTAAAGAACATAAAAGTATTGCTGTTGTTGTAGACGAGTTTGGTGGCACCTCAGGCGTTGTAACACTGGAAGATGTAATTGAGGAGATTTTTGGTGAGATAGAAGACGAATATGACACAGAAGACCTGACAGAGAAGAAGATAAATGAAAATGATTATCTCTTTTCCGCTCGTCTGGAAATAGATTACATCAATGAAAAATATGAACTTGATCTTCCTGAATCGGATAATTACGAGACACTTGGAGGTTTAATAATTGACCTACACGAAAGTATCCCGCTTGTAAATGATGAGATCAGTTACGAACAGTTCAGATTTATCATCAAACAGGCAAGCGAAAGCCGTATTGAACAGGTAAGGTTGATTATTGAAAAGGAATAGATATAACTAAAGATAAGAGCAAATCAGGGTCGAGAAAAGCTCACTATTTTACCTTTGATCAAATCGCAAAACCTGAATTTCAATCAATATATCTTATCCCTTGAATAAAATAGTTAATGGTTTTTACAGGCCAAAAATTTTTCTCTAAAAAAAAAGTGTCTCATTCAATATAGTTATTGTACATTTGCAAATTATTTTAAAAAATGAAGTTATGGCAGTTATTGGAACCATTAGAAAACAATCAGGATTACTTATTATAATT
>JAOZOC010000214.1 GCA_029933495.1 Bacteroidales bacterium | reverse complement strand
CTTTCGGATTACTTTGACTGACGAAGCTGGCGAAGTCAGTACCAACGCGCAAGGCCAACCCTGAAATCCGAAAGAGCCCGAATGTTTGTGAACTTTATGGATTAATATTCTACCGGAATCTTTAAAATCTATATCTTTGCACTACTAAGCAGATATATCATAAAAAAAATGATAAATAATTAGGATATCGGGCAAATCTGATGTGATGAGTTTGAGAATGCCTAATACACTATATTCAAAACGCTGGGCGCAAGCAATATGAAAGAGATAAAGATCAAATTTAAGCTTCCAAAGCTTGCATTTATTTTAATTTTCATAACACTTCCATTGCAATATGGATGCAAACAATTAATTGTTAAATATGAGGATTCGGGTAAAGCATTTCACCTGCTTGTGGACGATATAATAAAACTTCAATTACCTGGTGACCCTTCTACAGGAAATGCCTGGCGCAAAATTTTTTATAACGATTCTGTGTTAGTCAGGGTTGGTAAAAAAAATTATCAAATTGGAAATGAGGAATCAGGAGACGGAGGGTTTTATTATTATCGATTCAGGGCTATCGTACCAGGCAAGTCCATAATAAAGATGGAGTATGGAAACCGATTTGATTCTAAAAAGAAAACATTAAAGACTTTTGAGATTACTATAATCGTGGATGATCAGAATAATAAAAACAAAACGAAGGCACAGGACAAAAAGCAACCTTATGAATAACAGGAAAAAAAATATTGCTATTGTGATGGGCGGTTTTTCCGGCGAATATGATATTTCTGTACAAAGTGGGAAGGTCGTCAATAAATACCTTGATAGAAAAAAATACAACCTTTATCCGATTATTATGAGAGAGGAAGAGTGGTTATATCATAGCGACTCTGGTGATAGGTTTGAGATTGATAAAAACAACTTCACAGTAATTATGTCAATAGGGAAGGTGCATTTCGATGGTGTATTCATTGCAATACATGGAACTCCGGGTGAAGACGGCAAACTGCAGGGCTATTTCGATATGCTTGGAATTCCATACACTTCGTGCGACCATGCAACATCATCTCTTACATTTAATAAATATTTCTGCAAAAACTTCGTAACTGGTCTGGGAGTGCCCAATGCACAATCAGTATTTTTAACAAATAGGTCAGAATTGAGCCCTGCTAATATTTTGGAGGAACTTTCACTACCCGTTTTTGTGAAACCAAATAATGGAGGCTCCAGTGTTGGAATGTCAAAAGTAAATAAGGCCGGGGAGTTAGAAGCAGCCCTACAAAAAGCTTTTAAAGAGGACGAACAGATTTTGGTTGAGGAGTTTGTAAAAGGACGTGAGATAACTTGTGGAATTTTCAGAAAGGAGAATAAACTTATTATTCTTCCTGTTACCGAGATAATCAGTAAAAAAGAGTTTTTCGATTTTGAATCAAAATATGATTCCAACCTTGTTGAAGAGGTAGTACCGGCACAAATCCCTGACGAAATAACAAAACAATGCAAAGAGACCTCATCCTTCCTATATGAAAAGCTCAATTGCAAAGGGGTAGTCCGTGTCGATTATATTTTTAACGAAAGCGGATTGAACTTTCTGGAAGTCAATACCGTTCCCGGAATGACAGAAGAAAGCATAATTCCAAAAATGGTGGAAGCATATGGAATGTCGCTTGATGAGTTGTTCTCAATTATTACTGAGGAGATGTTTAGGGAGGAATAGGTATTAGACGGCAGTCCGCAAAACCTTTCGGGTGGAGGCGGGCATTGAGCGATGGGTCTCCCGAAAGGTTGAGATTGTTGACAGGAGTGTTTCAGTAGGCAGTCTTCAATCTGCAGTCGACATTCATTAGTCGGCAATCGGCATTCCGTACTTGAAAACTTGTAAATTTGTCTGTTTACGGAAATAAAAAATGACTGTTTTTATTATCTTTGCAGAAACATCCAAAATAAATGTTATGAAAACAACTGATTTTTTACCCGCTGTTTTAGTTTTATTCTTTCTGTCTTTTACGACAATAAAATCAAATGCCCAGATACAGGTTACTTCAGGAGTTGATCCTGTTGAGATGGTTGAAATGATTCTGGGGCCGGGTGTTGTATATGACAATGTACAATATAACGGAGCAGATGTGGCAAGAGGAACCTTTTCCAACGGAAATTCAACCGATCCGGGTTTTTACTCAGGAGCATTTTTAACATCCGGAGCAGGGTTTGTTATCCCCGGTCCAAATAGTGAATGCAGTTCAGGTTATAATAACGGAATGGGAGGAGATGATATGTTATCCTGGATGATTGGATCAAATACTTATGACGCTGCTGTTCTGCAATTTGATTTCGCTGCTCAGACAGATACATTTAGTATTAATTATGTGTTCGGCTCGGAAGAGTATAATGAATATGTCAATAGTACATTTAATGATGTCTTTGCTATCGTGATCACCGGGCCAAACCCAGCCGGGGGAGTATATGTAAATGAAAATATTGCCACCATCCCTGACAATCCGGAAATGCCTGTTTTGATAAATAATATAAATAACGGATGGGCTTCCTGTGGTGTGGTGCCAACAGGACCTTGTACAAACTGTGAATATTTCAAAGACAATACATCGGGAGTGTATCTTGAATATGACGGCTTAACAACTCCTATGACTGCATGGATACCGGTAATCCCAAATGAGTTTTATCATTTAAAAATTGCAATTGCCGATGCGGGTGACCATCTCTTTGACAGCGGGCTGTTTTTGGAAGGTGCATACTATTCGGATTTTCAGTATTTTGGTTTCCTGATGGAAAACAATCCGGCTTTGACCGAGGATATTGAGGGGATCATCTCCGATAGCACTGTTTCTCTGAATGTTCCGTCCTGGATTGATGTTACTGACCTTGTTGCGACATTCGATGTCCAGGAAGGAATTGAAGTGTATGTCGGTGATTCTTTGCAACAAAGTGGTGTAACCCATAATGATTTTACTGAACCGTTAACTTACTACCTAAGTGCTAAAGAGGGTAAAAGCTGGACGGTAACGGTTGATTTTTATACCGGTATCGAAAGTCATATATTTTCTGATGTAAATATCCATCCGAACCCCACTTCCGGCAAATTTAAAATATCAGATATAAAAGGATTCAAAGTAAAGATTCTCAATTCATTGGGTGCTGTCATCCAAGATTATGGCAAAATAAACAAGAAAGAAATAATCGTCACGGATTTGATACCGGGGTTTTATTTTGTTGTATTGGAGAAGGACGGATTTACAGAGACGAGGAAAGTTATTGTGAGGTAGCTTGTTAAGGCTGTTGAAAAGGATATTAACCATTTACCGGATATCTTGTAAACCTTCAATAATCCTCTTACGTTCGGCAGGTAAAAACCAGTTAATATATTTATCTCTCTTAAACCAGGTAATCTGTCGTTTTGCATAACGGCGGGTATTAGTCTTTATTTTTTCAATGGCTTCATCAAGGGTGAATGTGCCATCGAAATAGCTGAATATTTCTTGATAACCAACCGTTTTCAGAGCATTAACACCTCTGTATTTTTCAAGCTTGCGAACCTCCTCTACCAGTCCGTCGGCTATCATCCTGTCAACTCTTTTTTCAATTATTTCAACCAGCTCTTCCCGTGGCCTGTTCAGCCCGATTTTTATTATCTCAAAATTCCTTTTTTGCGGTTTACTGTTTCGCAGTGAAGTGTATGTCTCACCGGTCTGTATTATTACTTCAAGTGCCCGCAATAACCTGTTAGGATTGTTAAGGTCAACAATGTCAAAGTAATCAGGGTCAAGTTCTTCAAGAAGCTGCTGTAAATATCCTATACCATTGGTTTCTAAAAGTCCTTTGAGTTTCTCCCGCAGATTCTCATCCGGGTCTGGCAGGTCGTCAATACCTTTACAGACAGCATCAATATAAAGTCCGGAACCTCCGACCATAACTGCATTGTCATTGGTTTTGAAATATTTGTCTAAAAAAGTTAAAACATCCTGTTCAAATTTTGAAACATTATAATAGTCTGTTATTGAAATATGACCGATAAAGTGATGCTTTACAGAAGAGAGTTCTTCTTTTGATGGTGTTGCTACTCCGATTTTTAATTCCTTGTAAAATTGCCTCGAATCGGCTGAAATGATTTCTGCATTTAGCTGTTGGGCAACATCAATTGCGAGTGCTGTTTTCCCAATGGCTGTGGGGCCTGATATGACGAAAAGTTTTTTGCTCAAGGTACACAGATAAATCAATATTCATTTTCTGTATCTTCCTGATAGTCAATTGTGCCGTTCAGCAGTTCGTTAAAATCCTCAAGAAGCTGTTCTCTGAGAGCTTCGGGATCGTCTTCCTCCTCAATTACAGGTGGAGTAGGCGGGATTGCAAGTACTCCTTTGCTAAGTGAGCAGATAGGGTAGGGGTGATCTTCTTTTTGCTTCCAAACGCCAAGCAGTTCAATAAAGAATGTTTTAATGTCAAGGAAGTCATATTCGTACACAAGACGCTGATGAGGTTCCTTAATAAAATCCTTGATCTTTGAGTCCTTCATAATGAATTGCTCCTCAATAAATTCCTTGTCTTCCTCTTCTACTTCTTCCTCTTCATCAATTCTCATATCAAGAAGGGTTATCTCTTTCAGTTTAGTCCATTTCTGGTTGCAAATATGAAAGGATGCCAGTTCTTCACTCCCAAGGTTCACATTCTCCTGAATTATCCGGTTAAAATCCAAAAAAGTCTGATTGCCGAGTATCTCAAAGTCACGGATAAATTCGTCGTTAGTGTCTGTTAGCATTCTGAATTTGTAAATATGCATATCTTCCCTTATTAAAATCGAGATAAAATTATAAAAAATTTCAAAACAAGTGAAAGAAAATTAAAATGTTTTTTTGAGGAAGAGCTGAATGTATCCTTTATTATTTTATGATGGGTATGAAGCATTACATTTTTTTAACCAATCCCAAAGGGTTGACATAAAGGATATCTCATTCTGAATTACTTACAGTTAATCCCATTTCATTTCCAAGTTTTATCATAAACTGGAAGGCTTCATTATAATCATTACTGACTTTTCCATCGAGGATGGCCTCTCTGATTGCATTTTTAATATCGCCAACCTCTTTACAGGGTTTAATGTTAAATGTTTCCATTATAACTTCTCCGGATATGGGAGGTTGCCAGTTTCGTAGTTTGTCTTTTTCCTCAACCTCAACTAATTTATTCCGCACAAGCTTGAAGTTGCTGAGGAATTTCTTTACCTTTTCCTTGTTTTTTGAGGTTATATCTGCTTCGCAAAGCAACATCAGGTCGTCAACGTCATCACCCGCTTCATAAAGAAGTCGTCTGATTGCAGAGTCGGTAATATGGCTTTCTGAGAGAATTATCGGTCTGAGATGAAGTCTGACAAGTTTTTGTACATATTTCATCTTGTCATTCATTGGCAGTTTAAGACTTCTGAAAATACCCGGAACCATTTTTGCCCCGAGAAACTCGTGACCGTGAAAAGTCCAGCCGGATTCGGGATCATATCTTTTTGTAGCCGGTTTTGCAATATCATGAAGTATTGCAGACCATAGCAACCAAAGGTTGTTAGTGTTTTTTGCCAGATTGTCAAGCACTTTTATGGTGTGATAAAAATTATCTTTATGAGCCTTCCCTTCTTTGGTCTCCACACCTTTTAGATTAGTCATCTGTGGGAAGATGATTTTAAGAAGCCCGCTTTCATCCAGCAGGCGAAACCCGATTGACGGCTTGGGTGCAAGGATTATTTTATTCAACTCATCTAAAATTCTCTCCTTTGATACGATCTTTATCCTCTCCGTATTTTTTTTAATGGCTTCAAAAGTTTCGGGAAAGATATTGAAGTTGAGTTGAGTTGCAAATCTGATTGCGCGCATCATTCTGAGTGGGTCGTCTGAGAAAGTTATGTCAGGTTCAAGAGGTGTGCGGATGATCATTCTTTCTATATCGCCCATACCGTCAAAAGGATCAAGCAGTGTTCCGTAATCTTTCTTTTGCAGACTTATTGCCATTGCATTTATGGTGAAATCACGGCGATTCTGATCATCTTCGAGTGTTCCGTTCTCAACGATCGGTTTTCTGGAATCAAGGCGGTACGACTCTTTCCTCGCTCCAACAAACTCGAGCTCCCATTGCGAAATTCCGGAGAACCTTATCATTGCCGTTCCAAAATTTTTGAAGT
>JAOZOC010000213.1 GCA_029933495.1 Bacteroidales bacterium | reverse complement strand
CAAAAACCAACCCGGTAAGGACAAGACGAAAGTATTCTCCCACTCTTGATATTGAAAATTTCGGACTTGCCAAAGGTGATCTTGACAAAGAGTTTCAGGCGGGTAATGAAATAGGACTTGGTAAAGCAAAGTTGCGTGATATTATTTCCCATCTTGATGCAACATATTGCGGATCGGTAGGTGTTGAATATTTATACAGCCGTCATCCGGAAGTTATTGAATGGCTTCAGGATAAGATGGAAAGTTCAAAAAATTCTTATGCCTTTTCCGATGAAGAACGAAAATATATGTTTCGACATCTTAGTCGCACGGTGTTGTTTGAAAAGTTTATCCATAAAAAATTTCCCGGACAAAAACGTTTCTCTCTCGAAGGTGCCGAGACTATGATTCCTGCACTTGATGCCATAATAGAAAAAGGTGCTGAGCTTGGAACCAAAGAATTTATTCTTGGAATGCCACACCGGGGACGACTAAATGTTCTTGCAAACATCATGAAAAAGCCTTTTCATGAAATCTTTAGTGAATTTGAAGGTAAGGAGTATGAAGATGAGTCAATTCTCGGGGATGTTAAATATCACCTTGGATATGTAACTGACAGAATTACCTCCGAGAATAAAAAAATAAAACTGACATTGGCTCCAAACCCATCGCATCTGGAGACTGTTGCCCCTGTTGTTGAGGGAATGGCCAGGGCTAAAACTGATAAGGATTATAACAGAGATTATGATAAAGTTTGTCCTATTCTGATTCATGGTGATGCATCCATTGCAGGACAGGGTTTGGTTTATGAAATAGCACAGATGTCGGGTCTTTCAGGTTATAAAACCGGAGGAACAATTCATCTTGTTGTTAATAATCAGGTCGGTTTTACCACAAATTATCTTGATGCAAGGACAAGCACATACTGTACTGATATTGCAAAAACCATTCTCGCACCAGTGTTTCATGTTAATGGCGATGATATGGATGCTATGGCATACACTATTCAGCTTGCAATGCAATACAGAGAGAAGTTCAACAACGATGTATTTATTGATTTGCTTTGTTACCGCAAATACGGACATAATGAAGGAGATGAGCCGAGGTTCACTCAACCTATTCTCTACAAAATGATTGAGAAGCATCCTGACCCGATGCAGATATACAAAGAGAAGCTGATAAAGCTGGGGATAATTATTGATAAAGAGGCTAAAGAGATCGCAACAAAGATAAATGAGACCTTTGAAACAAACCTGGCACTATCAAAAGATGACAAAACTGTTGATGTAACTTTTGTACAGGAAAAATGGCACGATATTAGAAAAGCTGAGCCCGAAGATTTTGAATCATCACCTGATTCAGGTGTTGACAGGAAAACAATTGTTGATATTGGGAAGAAGATTTCAGCTGTTCCTGAAGATGTCAATCTTTTCAGAAAAATAGTAAGGCTACAGAACACCCGCAGGGATATGATTGAAAAAACCGGGATACTTGATTGGGCTATGGGTGAGCTGCTTGCCTACGGCACACTGCTCGAAGAGGGTGTAGCAGTACGATTAAGTGGTCAGGACGTAGCACGCGGAACGTTTTCCCATCGCCATTCGGTACTAAAAATTGAAGATTCGGAGGAGGAGTATGTTCCGCTAAACAATATTAGTAAAAAACAGGAAAGGTTCGAGGTTTATAACTCCCCGCTTTCAGAATATGGAGTTTTAGGATTTGAATACGGATATTCTGTTATGACTCCTAATAACCTTACAATATGGGAAGCACAGTTTGGCGATTTCAACAATGGCGCCCAGATAATTTTCGATCAGTACCTGAGTAGTGCAGAAGATAAGTGGAATGTGATGAATGACCTTGTTATATATCTTCCACATGGCTATGAGGGTCAGGGACCGGAGCATTCCAGTGCCCGCATGGAGAGGTTTCTAACTTTAAGTGCCGAGTATAATATGCAGATTATCAACTGTACAACACCAGCTAATCTTTTTCACGTATTGAGGAGACAGTTTAAAAGGCCATTCCGAAAACCTCTCATTATTTTCACACCAAAAAGTCTGCTGAGGCATCCTAAATGTGTTTCGCCAATAGCAGATTTTACAAAAGGCGGGTTCAGGGAAGTGATTGATGATGAAACGGCAGATCCCAAAAAGATTAATAAGATAGTTTTTTGTAATGGAAAGATTTATTATGAGCTGCTTGAAGAAAAGCAAAAACTCAAGAACGACACAATCGCTATTGTAAGGATTGAGCAACTATTTCCTTTGCCTAAGAAACAACTGAAGGAGATAATCGAAAAATATAATACGGCGAAAACCTGGCTCTGGACGCAGGAGGAACCTTATAATATGGGAGCCTGGCCATATATCCATATGGAATTTACAGATGTTCCGTTAAAGGCAATTGCCCGCCCTCCAAGTGGCAGTCCTGCAACCGGTTCAAGCAAATTCCACTATATAAGGCAACGTAAAATTATTGAAAAAACATTTGAAGAGTGTGAATGCCCTTATGTTCCTTATGAATGTAAGATGGTTTGTATCGGTAACCGGTGGAAGTCGTTTGAAAAAGAGCTTAAAAAATTACATGTCGATGTAATTGACAGTAAGTCAATATCGGGTGTGAAGCAGTTGAAATAATTGAAATTGAAATAATGGATTTCACCGAAGGTGATAAATAATCATTAGCTTAATATATTATGTCATTAATAGAAATAAAAGTACCAAGCCCGGGAGAATCAATAGCGGAAGTTCAGTTGGCAAACTGGCTCGTTAGTGACGGCGACTTTGTGGAGAGAGATCAGGAAATTGCTGAAATTGATTCAGACAAAGCAACACTTAGTATTAGTGCAACAGAAGACGGGAAGATAAAACTTCTTGCCGCTGAGGGCGATACTATTGATGTGGGAAGCGTAGTGGCAACAGTTGATACCTCTGTGAAAGGTGAGGCAAAGAAACAGAAGCCGGAAAGTGCTCCTGATAATGCGGAAAAGGCTGAAGAAAAAAAAGAGAAACCTGTTGAAACAGAAAATGAACCGAAAAAAGACACATTGCAAACAGAGCTTAACATCTCACCTCTTGCCAAAAAACTGATGCTGGAAAAGGATATTCCGGAAGCTGAATTTGTCGAATTTCTTAAAGGTTTACGGTTCGGGAAAAAAGATATTGAACTGTTTCTCTCAAAAAAAGATGATATAAAAGCTCTGACAGGAAAACCTGTAGCTTCGTCCTGGGGCGGAACAAGAGATACAGAGCGTAAAAAGATGTCGATGCTCAGGAAAAAACTTGCTGAGCGACTGGTTTCGGTAAAAAATGAAACCGCTATGCTTACGACCTTCAACGAGGTGAATATGACGCCCATAATGGATATACGAAAAAAGTACAAAGAGGCTTTTAAAGATAAATATGGTGTCTCGCTCGGATTTATGTCGTTTTTCACAAAAGCAGTAACAGAGGCATTACAACATTTCCCGCAGGTAAATGCAATGATTGACGGAGATGAGATTGTTTATTACGAATATGCCGACATTGGAATTGCGGTTAGTTCGCCAAAAGGGCTAATGGTTCCGGTGGTACGGAATGCCGAAAAGATGAGCCTTGCCGAAATAGAAGCAAATATTAAAGAACTTGCAGGCAAAGCCCGAAATAACAGGATTACCGTTGATGAAATGATGGGTGGTACTTTCACTATTACAAACGGTGGTGTTTTTGGCTCGATGCTATCAACTCCCATAATCAATCCGCCGCAAAGTGCTATCCTTGGGATGCATAATATTGTTGAGCGCCCGATAGCTGTTAACGGGAAAGTGGAAATACATCCGATAATGTATGTTGCGTTGTCGTACGACCATCGCATTATAGATGGAAGCGAATCTGTAGGATTTTTAGTAAAGGTGAAAGAGATGCTTGAAAATCCGGCTAAGATGCTGTTTGGGGGGAGTGATCCGGTTATTGAGTTGCTGGGATTGTAGATTGCTCAATTATCAGTAATAATTATGTGACAAGCGTGGACGCTTGTCACATCTGGGTGTTTCATTTGTCAGTAATAGTTATTTAACATCAGAACTTAGCTACCAGCTTCACATTAAGCTGTCGCATGGTAAGGTAATTGGGGACTGCATACTGTCTTCCAAACACATCAGTAACCCAGATGTATGATACCGTATTAGCTACCTGAAGGAGGTTTAGAATTTCGACTGATACCCACATTGCTTTAAATGCACGCAAAGGATTTTTCTTTGAAAAACGAGTGTGACCTCCAATCAACTCTTTTGAAAAACCGATATCAACCCTTCTGTATGGATTCATTCTCAGCGTATGCTTCTCTTTTGCCGCTTGAGGAGGACCAAAAGGCAGGCCTGTCCCAAATGAAAGCGTAAGGCTCATTTTATAGGTAGGATTTCTTGGAAGATAATCCTGAAAAAACATACTGAACATTACTCGTTGATCAGACGGTCGTGGGATATAAGCTGTTGTATCTGTAATGTTCCCCAAATCGTCATAATAAACCAGTTTCTCCATTGTTTTCATCACAGATAAACTCGCCCACGATTCAATTCCTCTTACAAACTCACCATTGATTTTCATATCTATTCCAGTGGCATATCCGAAAGCATTATTATTGGCCATATATCTTATACGTACATTATCAACAATATATGGGTTCAGAAAATCAAGTTTTTTGTAATAAACCTCGGTGACAAATTTGAAAGGCCTGTCCCAGGCTTTAAAATTCCAGTCGCTGCCAATAACTACCTGTATCGACCTTTGTGCTTTCACATCAGAATGTATTGCCCCTGATAAATCTCTCAACTCACGATAAAAAGGCGGTTGATAATACCAGCCAGCTGATATACGAAACAGAAAATCTTTTTTCCAGTCTGGCTTAAATGAAATCCTTGCCCTCGGACTAACCACAAGCTGGTTATTGTAATCCCAATAATTAGCTCTTAAGCCTACAGTAAAGGTAAAGTCCGGCTTTCCTTCCGGCAGACTCCAGATATCCTGAATAAATCCGGTGTATCTGTTTGAGGCAATATCCGCATTTGTCCTTCCAAAATAGTTCATTACAAAAGGATAGTCGGGCTGAATTGATGGGTCCGTGTAACCAACAGAATCGGAAGGCCGCGGAAGTGTATATCCGGCAGAGTCAATCATTACCCACTCATTCATAGCATCGGTTATCCATTCGTGCTGATATTTCACACCCCACTGAATCAGATTCTGCCCCTTTTCAATGCTTCCGCGATGGGCAACATTAAAAATTCTTGAATCAAGGCTATTGCGAGCATGTTCCATATACGTGCCTACTCCCTGGGTCTGAACCACATCACCATAATTTTCACTGCCGGGATTGTTCTCAACCTGTCCAATCCAGTATTGCCCCAACAGATCATAATTCTCATTCTCATTTGAACTGACGCCAGAGAATATTAGTTTATAAACCGACTTATTATCAGGTCTGTATGAAAGTGTTGCAGCGCCAAGATAATTGATGTAATGGTCAGCTTCCTGCCCCTCAAAGTAAATTTTTAGTCGCTTAACATTTTGTACCGTTCCAAAATCAGTTTCACGACTTGTGGGTACAAGATTGTATTTATTGTTCGCAAAGTTTCCAAGAACAGAAAGCTCCAGCTTCTTTGTGATTTTATAGGTAAGCAAAGCCTGAACATCAATGAAAGAGGGTTTGTAGTCACCTTCCGTTTGTAAAGTATTCAAGAGATACTTGGTTGATTTGTAACGTCCGCCAATTAAATAGGAAAACTTCTTATTTTTTGTGGCACCTTCAAGCTCAAGTGAAGCACCCAGCAATCCGAGAGAGAAAGAACCGCCAAATTTTGTCGGTTTTTTATATCGAATATCCAAAACAGATGACATCTTATCACCATATTTGGCATCAAACCCACCTGCAGAAAACAGAACGGAAGATGTCATATCAGGATTTACAAAGCTAAGTCCCTCCTGCTGCCCCGAACGGATTAGCAAAGGTCTGTATATCTCAATATCATTGACATACACCAGGTTCTCATCAAAGTTTCCACCCCTGACCCTGTATTGCGAGCTTAATTCATTTGTTGATGAAACTCCGGGTTGAATCTTTATCAGTGCATTGATACTGTTTGACATAGGGAGCATATCGGCAATTTTCGGGTCAATCCGGATTATATTTGAAGTTCTTACTCGTT
>JAOZOC010000212.1 GCA_029933495.1 Bacteroidales bacterium | reverse complement strand
CTAATTTGTTTTCAATGGCTTTTGTGGCAAACATTTGCGGATAACGCATTATGTGTTTTTCAATTCCTTTCTTTTCGTCCACATAAGCAATCGCATATTTAAGAATAAAAGCCAATCGGTCTTTGCTAAACAAAGATGTTGAAACTCGGTTTGTTGGTGTATTTGGGTCTTTGTTTGTCAGAAACTCAGGCGAATTTTTAATTACAGTTAGATTGTTATCTTTTAAAATGAAGTTTTCCAATTCATCGTTTTCGTCTGCTAATAGCTTTGACAAATCAAGATTTTCTTCCTCTCTGAAATAATTAAAAATCGGTTTTTTGTAAGATGGCGAAGCATAGAAAGCACCTTGCAAAGGTTCAATATCATCGTTGTCGTATTCCATATTGTTTGAGAATACCATCAACTGGGTAATATTCACAAACTTTCTGAATTTCTTATTTTGAAATCTTCGATTTATTCTTTCCCTTTCAGCAATTATTCCGTCTCTGTTATTCGGTTTCTTTACTTCGATAAAAGCCAAAGGCATTCCGTTAATTAGCAGAATAATGTCAGGTCTGAATTCATCGTCTCCGTTTTTGTAAGTCAGCTCGGTTACTACATTAAAAGTATTGTTTTCAAAATTGTCAAAGTCAATGAGTTTTACTCCTGAGTTGCTAATCAGTTTTTCGTAAAATGCTTTTCCTAAATCTTCATTGTCGAGCAGTAGGGAAGTATCAATTAATAATCTTTCAGCCTGTTCCTCGTCAAAGTCAGGGTTTATCTTGATTATTGATTTCTTGAAAATCTCAGGAAATATATTTGTGTCTAAATCCCACTTCGCATCTTTCAATGAAAGGTACTCATATCCAAGTCTGCATAAATGCAAAATCGAAGGGATTTTCACTCTTGTATCTTCGTTAAATTTTGTCATACTCTTTTACTTCATAATCTGCTTCGAGCATTGGTTTTTCATTTCAATATATTCTTGTAGCAGATTTATCATTCTTTGTCTTCGTTTGTGCACAACTATTTTATATTCGTTTTTCGGCTCATATTTCCACTTTGGGAATGGTTATTCATTAATATATTAATCTGTAAATTAACAAGATACATATTTTGGCTTCTTATTCTTATCCTATTAATTGTATTTATACGTTTGCTAAATTACATATTTTATTAATAGGGCAAATTAACCGGCAGGCATTTTATGAAGTACTCGGTTTTGTGGACGACTGATAAAATAGAAATCAAATATAACGGTATTATCGTACGAACGATAACTGAACTGTTAATTGTCGGACAAATGAGAGATACAACAATGAATGTGCTCTTAGGGCTTGCATTAACAGATGAAAACACAACGTTTTTCAAAAAAACATCCTACATTATTAAATCATTCAGATATACGGCTCAATAAGCTATCATAGAAAATATATCTGCCAAATATAAGGGCAACTTGCAAAAATAAATAGGTCATTATGAATTTAACCGAATATTACATCTTATCTTCAAGTAGTCCGTAAAATCACCGCTTTTATTTATTCATACTTTAGTAAATTTTCTTTTATTCTGTATTTAATCTCCATTTCTAATGTTACCGGTTTATAATCAAATAATTCTCTTAATAATTTATTCTCATTCGGAACGTTTTCGGCTAAATCTTTTGGGAAATCATTTAACACCTTTAAACTTTTATACAAATACCTAAAAAATGGAGTAAACGGCAAAAGAATGAATGACACAATGTTGATTAAAAACAGAGGAATTGATATATGTTTTATTCTTTTTTCACTTATTTCAGTCATTAACGATGCAACTTCAGGGAAGGAATATGCTTTTGGACCTGTTAGTTTTATTCTTTTTCCATTTTTCGTTCACTTGCATAATGCACAACGGGAGCCTGTCTAAAAAAGCCCGTTTTCGATTATATATTGACAAATGTAATAAAATAAGAGGCTCAAGGTACTTTTGAGTTCATTTCTATCTAAAATACTCATTATCCGGTGAATATTATAAGTAGTTCTTTTTAAAAGATTTTTTTTATAAACAATAGATTCCGGATGAAAAGCCAACCATGCAAAAGCAAAATCAAATCCATAAACAATAGGTTGTAATTTTTCCCCTTTATACTCACCATCAATACATTCACCTACAAAATTCCATATTGAGTTTGTTTCATTGTCAATGAAATTGTTTTTAAATGTTCTAAAACTGAGTGTTTTACCATTGATTGCCGCATTAAAAACTGTTCCCGACCCAATTCGTCTGCCTTTTGAAATATGTTTTGTGTCTAAATTAGAAATCATATCATCATTATAAAACAGGACAATGTCGATTGCTCCAATTTGGTCATTAATCACACCTTCTGATTGTAATATACTAAGAGGATAGATATTTACTATATTTTTGTTTTCAACACTAATTACATATTCCATCGCAGGAAGTCGTTTATCAACTTCCTTGAAAAACAAAAAAGGCTTTTTTACACCAATGGAGTCATAATGTATATAATTATTGATGGTATAATGGGTTTCATAATTTGCATCCTTTACAGGCATCATTACTTTTCCATCAGGATAAAACTGAATAAAATTATTTAAGGAAATTATTTTTGAAGGCAGTATTTTCAGTTTTGCCCCGGCAAGTTTTCCTACCAATCCAGCTCCGTCAATATGTTGCCACCATGTTTCGGTTTGCTCGTCCCACATTACAAGATTACTCATACGGAGCATTCCAGATGTTCCGAATTTAAGCATATAGTTTTTATCTTTAAAATTCACTTTTCTGCTAAATACATAAGCAGTGTTACATAAGGGACAATAAGCTACCGAGAATGGAACACCTGCAATACTATCATTTACAATCTCATGATAGGAAAGCATATTCAAAGGGAAAGCAACTGACACACCATTAAATTCAACTCCAATAACAGGCTGTCCCCCGAATAGGGAATCTTTTGCCTGATTTGTATTTATATATCTAGGAGCATTTAGTGGTTTTATTCTATTCCTGTTTTTATTTAATCGTCGAAACTATTTGCTTCCTCTGATATGAAGAATTACCCACAACGCCGGTCTGTATAATAATCCTCCCTTTTATTAAAATTCAGGTAAATATAAGGCGATTTATTAGCTGTTGTTATTTCAATTTTACAAGTGGATGATTTAATCCATTCACTTCATTTTTGACAATTGCATATTTCTTTATACTCGTAAAAAGCTGAGTTAGAGTTTTAAACCCATAAGTTCTTGGGTCAAAGCTTGGGTCAATTTTCCTAAGTGATAATCCAACTTTAGCGATAAATGCTTCATCTTCTTCATTAGTTGATATTTCAAAAGCCTTGTCAATAATACTGATGTCAAGTTTTGGAAATTTACTCTTTGTTTTGGTTTTTTTAGTGACCTTTTGATTGACTTTCTTAGGTTGACTATCTTTCTTAGTTTCTGCTTCTTCAGTATTTATTTCTCCAACTAATTCCAATTCAGATATTAAGTTCTCGGTAAAAGTAAAAACTTCACAAGAATTTACGAATGCGATTGGTGTAATTTTTCGTCCAATACCCATAACAAAAAGTCCTTCTTCCCGAATTCTTTTAGCTAGTCCTGTATAGTCACTATCACTGGAAACAATACAGAAGCCATCAACACTATGACTATGTAATATATCCATAGCATCAATAATAAGTGAACTATCTGTTGAATTCTTTCCTGTAGTATAAGAGAATTTTTGTATTGGATTGATTGAATATTTATTAATTATTTCCTTCCAGCTATTCATTTGAGGTGTTGTCCAATCACCATAAATTCTTCTAATAGTAGCCTTCCCATATTTCGAAACTTCTTCTATAAGTACTTTAATTAATTTTGATTGAGCATTGTCACCATCAATCAATACTGCGATATTAAATTTTGAGTCTTTCATTGTTTTGAAGTATTGTTGTTTATAATTCTAACTAGCGTAAAAGTTAATTATTTTAAATACAGATATTTAATAACCCTCCCTTTTATTAAAAGTCAGGCAAATATAAGACGATTTAAGGAGACTTTGGAAAATTTAGTAACTATTTTGTTGTAAAATATGCTACTGTAATAGAGGCACCCTTTGACTGAAATAGCCAAAATATCTCTCCGAAAATTGGAAATGGTGTTATGATTGGGTTGAGGGCTCTTTAGAAGCCATAGTCCTGTATTGATAAACTGTCAACAACCGCGGAAGTTAACAATAATTTGAAAATTTTGGGGTGGGTATATATACAGTCTGACGGAAACTTTAAAAAAGTTTCAAATTTAATATGAGACTAAAGTAGAAAGTGGAAAACTATTCTTAAGGTATCACCGTCGGCAAGCCTATGAAAAGTAAGCGATTTCGAAACAATAATTTTTCTGCATACAAGAAAGTTCAAACCGTAAGTTCAATTAGTAAATGCAACTTCTGCTAGTAAAATATAAACTGACATACGTTTCTTGTTTTTTGCTATTTTTGTTAAATATTAATACCAAAAAGTTATAATTATGAAAAAAATTATCATCTCTGCTCTGATTGGTATATTTATCCCGCTATTATCTGTAGCACAGGAAGATATAGGGGATGAATGTACAAATATCATAATTACTAAAAGTGCATCTTCAACCGGTTCGGTAAGTATTTGTTATACCTGCGATGCACCGTTCGTTTCTCATCTATTAAGGATACCCGCTGCTGACAATGAACCTGGTAGTTTCGTTGATAATTTCCCGATACATGGTAATGTTAAGGTAAAACAGGTCGCTCACTCATATGCCGTTCTGGCATCAAATGGCATTGGGCATATTAATGAATTTCAACTCTCAATTGGAGAAACAACATTTGGAGGCCGAAGAGGATTGGGTAATAATGAAGGACTCCATTACGCAGATCTGATGACCCTGGCCCTCCAACGTTGTAAAACTTCACGTGAGGCAGTGAATGAGATTGCCAGCCTTGCTTCTGAATATGGCTACATAGCAAGTGGCGAATCAATATCTATAGGAGATAAAGAGGAAGCGTGGCTTATGGAAATCATTGGTAAAGGTGATGAAAAGGGAGTTGTATGGGTAGCAGTGAGGATACCTGACGGGACAGTTTGTACTCATGCAAATCAATCAAGAATAACCAATTTCCCTCTTGATGACCCTGAGAACTACCTTTATTCAAAGGATATAATCTCATTTGCCATAAAAAAGGGCTTTTATAATAAGAATGATGGTCCTTTCAACTTCAGTGATGTTTATGATCCGGCCGATACAAAGAAAAAAAGAACGTCTGCAATGAGAGTATGGAGCGTGCTGCGCAGGACTGCCCCAAGTCTTAACCTGAGTCCTGATTATTTTTTGGATGAAGAAAATACCGATAGATATCCTCTATCTGTCACCCCTGATAAAAAGCTGGCATTGAGCGATATATTCTCATTGCTTAGAGATCATTACGAAGGTACGGAATTCGATATGACAGCAGGTGAGCGAGCTGGAGCCTTCGGCAGCCCAAACCAGACTCGCTCTGAACGTTCAGTCTCGGTCGATTACACTGCCTTTTCAATGGTTTCACAGTCAAGGTCTTACCTGCCAGATGCGATTGGTGGTGTTTTATGGTATTCTCCTGATGATACTTACTTCTCATGCTATATACCATTATACTGTAATATCTCTGAAGTACCTCACGCATACAGTATAGGTGAAAGAAAACAGTTCTCGTGGGAATCAGCATGGTGGACAATTAATTTTGTAGCGAACTATGCCAACCTGAAGTATGAAAAGATAAAACCTGTAATACAGAAAGAACAATTCTCTATTGAGAATCTGTTCTTTACACTTCAGGCATCTGTTGAAGAAACCGCGCTTGAACTTAGCAAGGATAATCCTGAAAAAGCTAATCAGTTCCTTACTGATTACTCAGTAAACTGCGGCGATATAGTTATGCAACGCTGGAAAAAACTAGGTATAGAACTTATTTCAAACTTCACCAGGTAAAATAAGCTAATGTCAAGTCAATGATAATATAACGCAAATAATTAGGGTCTGCTGAGAAAGCAAAATCATGCCATTAATAAAGTAGTTATCAACAATATATAGTAGCAACTTCAGTAAATATTATTAGGTAAAATACTTTTTCAACTTACTCATTATCAAGATTTGCAAGATGCTTGTTTACTACTGATTTCTGAAATATTGCCATTTATTTA
>JAOZOC010000765.1 GCA_029933495.1 Bacteroidales bacterium | reverse complement strand
TTAATTAATCTAAAAAAAACAAAGATTGAACCTGAAGCATAATGCTTTAAAAAAAACTGACCCGAACAGTGTCCAGATTAAGGACATTGCCCATAAGTTCGGGTTTTGGCATCTTGGGCCTGAATACAAAAATATTTTTCATGAGTTGCCTTCAGAGACTATTAAGAAAAAATACTAGGCAGACATTTCAGATTATCTAAAACTAAACTCCTCATAATGAATATCCCTAATGGAAACTCCCTTTTGAAGCAGTTGTTTTATGTAAGATTCTCTCATTGCCTCAGGCCCGCAAATAAATATGGAATGATTCTTTAAATCCACACTGTGATATAAGCGGTCAATGGTAAATTGCCCTTTTGTGTCGCTGTCATTTAGTGCAAATTTCACATTACTTTTCTGCGTTACTTCGGCTTCGATTTCGTCATTATAATTGGCATCCTCTTTCTTTTTTACACTCCAAACCAGGGTTACATCATATTCACTGTCCACTTCTTTTAAAAAAGATAAATATGGAGTAATGCCAATGCCACCGGCCAGCCAGAGTTGCTTTTTATATTTTGCCTTTTTGAAATTGAAGCATCCGAAAGCTCCTTCGACTTTAGCCTGCACACCTTCATTTAAAGAAGTTTGAAGATTGGAAGTATAATCCCCAAGCGCCTTAATAGTAAAGCGTAGTCCATTATCTGACGGGTGGTTACTAATCGTAAAAGGATGTGCTTCCTGCCTGTTTATTCCTTTAAATGAAACAAATGCAAATTGACCGGCCTGGAATGTCAAATTCTTTTTGTCGGGCTTTAGCACAATTTCTGATATGTCATTTCCAAAGCGTTTTATTGAATCAACAGTATATTTTAATTTTCTATTGAACAAATTGTATAAAAATGCTTTGTAAAACCAGGCTGCAATACCGATTAAGGCCATTCCGTAAACATACCCCCTTACTATTGGCAATTCGCTGGTAAGCGTTGGTACATTGACCGAATGGGCAATGCCGAGGATATAGAAAATGCCCATAAGTTTATGGAAATTCAGCCATTTGTTGTATTTTAGTATTCTTTTAAAAAGAGGTACTGCCGATAATATTACACCAATAGCTATCAGAACTAATGAGTAGAAGCCCATAGGTTTGCCAATTGTAAACTCAGGATCCTTCGGCACAACGATAAAATGCAGAACTAGAAGGGTAAATCCTATAATTCCTGCTCTGCGATGTATCATATACATCTTATCTAATCCCCCAAACATCCTCTCAATCCATTTTGCACGTGTTGCCATTAAAAAGTTAACCGCAAATACAGTAACTGCCCATGACGAAAATATTTCACCTGCGACAGTCATTGGAGTATATACGTAATCACCTTTGTAAAGCATTAAGGCAACCCACCATAATATAAAATGGATAGCTATGATTGCCGGAAAGTAATGTTCTTGCTTAATTGTTCGCATTTTGTTTTAGTTTTAAATTATTTATTAATAGTATTTAATATAGTGATAATATATAAATATATATTTAATATCACTACTGTCCACTAAAAAATAAATATCGTTCTTTGAAATCATTGGTAATCT
>JAOZOC010000211.1:1567-6178 GCA_029933495.1 Bacteroidales bacterium | reverse complement strand
CTTATTAAGAAATATTTTACTATTGTAAAGGAAAAGAAGGTTGAATTCAGTTATCAGTATTTTTTTGTTTTAAAATAATAATAATGAAGAGGTATATTATAATCGGAAATGCACAAAGTACCCATATTGTGAAGTGGATTAGAGAGCTTGTAAAATATTTCGATGTATATGTTATTTCTTCTACTACAACTCACAAAGATATCCGGGAAATTATCAGGGATTCAAATGTTTTTGATTTAAAAATTCCTGTAAAAGAAGAGGGAGGGAATGTAAGTCTTTTAAAAAAGTTTTTTGTTGTCAAAAAAATAATAATAAAAATCAATCCACACTTCGTTAATCCTCATTACATAACAAGCCATGGTTTTTTAGCGGCAATTATTAAAAAATTAACCGGGCTAAAGTTCAAATTAATTCAATCTGCCTGGGGCTCAGATATTCTAGTCACACCATTTAAAAACCCTTTTTATTATAACATTACAAGATTCTGTTTGAATTCGGCTGACCTTACCACATCCGATTCGGAATATATGACCAAGATTATTAAGAAAATGTCGAAGGTAAAGGTCTCCACTTTTATTTTTGGTATTGACAAACTGCCGGATATTGATATTGCAATAAAAGATGAAAACCTGTTTTATTCAAACAGGATGCTCTCACCAAACTACAATATTGACGATGTCATTAATTTTTTTAAAAAAATAGCGGATGAAAACCCGAAAGCTAAATTGATTATTTCGCACGATGGCTCAAAACGCTCCGAACTTGAAAACCTTGTTAAGCGGTTGAAACTTACGGGCAAAGTTAGTTTTAAAGGCTTTATTTCCCTTGGGGATCAGAAGCTATTCTACAGTAGATCTGCAATATACATTTCCATACCGACATCTGATTCTACTTCTGTCTCACTTATTGAGGCTATGGCATACGGATGTATTCCCATGGTATCAAATATTCCCGCAAATCGTGAATGGATTGATGATGGTAATAATGGGATTTTTTACAATCCGGGTATTAGTTATGAAGACATTCAGAGAATGCTCGCTAAAAAAAAGTTTGTTTTTGACAAAAACAGAAAAATCGTTAGCGAAAGAGCTATATTCCCAAAATCATTTAAAGAATATGTTGAAACGATTAAAAAGATTTGAAAAAAAACGATAACATAAAACCGGTGACAATTGTCATACCTTGCAGGAATGAGAAAAAATTCATTTCCAAAGTTCTGGATAATGTACTTGAACAAGACTATCCTTCCGATAAACTTGAAGTTATAGTTGTTGACGGGGACAGTGACGACGGAACTGCAGGAATTATCAAGAATTATTCTGAAAAATATTCACAGATAAAATATCTTAATAATCCTCAAAAAATTGTTCCGTTTGCCCTTAACAAAGCCATTAAAAAGGCAACAGGCGATATTATTGTAAGAATGGATGCCCATTCAGAATATCCCCTGAACTATATTTCAAAGTTGGCTGAGGGTCTGGAGAATTATGATTGTGAAAATATCGGTGGCGTGTGGATTACCGAGCCTACCAACAGTAGTATCAAAGCCAAGGCAATCGCTGTTGCAACATCGCATCCGTTCGGTATCGGAAATGCGCATTACCGGCTGGGTGTAGAAAAACCAAGACAGGTTGATACCGTACCTTTCGGCTGTTACCGGAAGGAAGTTTTTGACATGATTGGGCTTTTTGATGAAGAGCTTGCGCGTAATCAGGATGATGAGTTCAATGCAAGATTGATTAAAAACAACGGGAAAATATTTCTTTTACCTGATGTTAAAATACGTTATTTTGCCAGAGAAAGTTTTACAAAAACCGCAAAAATGTTTTATCAGTATGGCCTTTACAAGCCACTTGTAAACCTGAAAGTCGGTCAACCGGCAACCTTAAGGCAATTTGCCCCGCCTGCTTTGGTTTTATTTATTATCGTTTTTGGAATCGGAAGCTTTTTCTCAAAAATTGTATTTTTTACTTTTATTGCAGGTTTGCTGACTTATGGAGTTACTGATGTAATTGTTTCAGCATTGGTAACAGTAAAAAATAACAAAGGGGTTACATTTTTCGTTTACCTGAAATATATCTTTCCCCTAATACATATTAGTTACGGTTGGGGATATCTGAAAGGAATTTTCAGGTTTTATATTTTCAGAAAGAAAATTCATCATTCAAAGATTAAGATAAATCGTTAAATAACAGATAATACAATGATAAACGCACTTGTTAGAGACAAAATATATTACTATGCTTTCATCTTGCTTGCATTCGTCATTCCGATGTACGATAAGCTTGTACCGCCGGTAATTCTGATAATTGGGCTGACGTGGATACTTGAATTCAGTTTTAATGAAAAGGTTCAAAGAATCCGGGAGAGCCGCAAAAGAAAAAACATCCTTGCTTTTGGAGTTTTGTATCTGCTTTATGTAATTGGCACTTCCTATTCGGATGTTCTTCACGGACAGGAAGGTGCCTGGTTCGATCTGGAGGTAAAGATGTCGCTACTAATCTTTCCTCTGCTTTTTGCCACAATCGACTTCTCAAAACTGAAAGATGATTTTGCTGAAAATATTCTCGATGCTTTTGTGGGTGGCAGTCTCATAAACCTGATATTTCTTCTTTCTCACGCCATATACCGGTTCTACTTCCTTGGCGAACCCTCAACTGTTTTTTTCTATACCGGACTAACGGTATTTTTCCACCCGAGTTATATCGCAATGTTTTATGCATTATCCATCGGAATACTTGTTATCAGATTATTATCCAGCACAGGGGGTACAAAATTTCAAAGATATTTAACACTGTTTCTGATATTTGTTTTCCAGATATTTATTGTACTGTTAAGTTCAAAATCAGGAATTCTTGGGATGGGTGTTGTTTATATTATAATCACTCTTTATCTGATAATTAAAAAGAGCTTTGGAATCCCAATTCTATTTCTTGTACCTCTTTTCCTATTGGCAACTTTTGTCATCACTTTGTTTATGTTTCCACAATCGTACGGCAGGTTTGTAACAGTAAAGAGTTCACTGGAGCAGGAAAAGACACTACCAGTCAATACGCACGAAAGCTCTGCTGCCAGAGTGCTCGTCTGGAAGTCAGCACTTGAAATAATTAAGAAAAATCCTCTATTTGGGGTAGGCACAGGCGATGTTAAGCAGGAGTTAATGAGAGTGTATAAAGAAAAAGGAATTGAGATGGCAATGGAGGAGCATCTTAATGCACACAACCAATATATTCAAACGACAATAGCGATAGGATTTATTGGTTTATTAATTTTGCTTGCATATTTTGTTTTACCATCAATATATGCTTTCAAAAACGATAATCTGCTTTATCTCATTTTCCTTGCTCTTGTTGGTTTTCATTTTCTGTTTGAATCAATGCTGGAACGTCAGGCAGGGGTTGTGTTTTACGCTTTTATCAACTCCTTTTTATTTTATTTTACTGTTGAGAAAGAAGAGTAACTATGATTTGGTATTTTTGCATAAACTATCTATTGCCAATGAAAACTCAGTAAATAACCCATACGATGAAACACAACAAAAATACTCCCAAGCTCCCTCCAATGTGGGTTTTTAATCTGCTATCAGGCTTCAGGAGATTTCTTTATAATTTGTATTTCAGGCTAATACCGGCTAATGTTGCAGTGTTTGAAAAAGCACAACGCTTCTGGATAGCCAAGGCAATTGGTGTGGCCTGCGAACTGAATATTGCAGATATAATTGATTCGGGTCACATGTCAATAAATGAAATAGCTGAGAAGTGCGATGCTGACCCTGATTCGCTATATAGACTCATGAGGGCTTTGGCAAGCGATGGCATTTTTAAAGAAACAGGCAAGAAAACTTTTATCAATACTCCCCAGTCGAATGCATTGAAAGAGGGGAAAGGTTCAATGAAATACATGATTGAACATCAATTGGGTGAAACTAATCTGGCAATGCTGCCGGAATTAACAAATAGCATCAAAACTGGTAAAAGTGTAGCACACAAATTATTTGGAACAGATATCTTTGGGCATCTGAAAAATCATCCTGATAAAAATGAACTGTACAACAAAGCTATGACCAACACATCCGATATTTTCAGTGAGGTATTTGTAGCTTATTATGAATTCTCAGGAATTAAAAAGCTGATAGACATCGGAGGAGGAGAAGGATATTTGATTTCAAGAATTTTAGCAGATTATCCTAGTATGCAAGGAGTTGTATTTGATCAGCCACATGTTGTGAAAACTGCATCAAATATTTTTGAAAAATTTGGGGTTAGTGACAGGGCTGAAGCTATTGCAGGAAGTATTTTTGAAGAAATTCCATCAGGAGGTGATGGTTACATAATGAAAAATATCCTTCATATTTTTGATGATAAAACCTGCATCCGTATTCTAAGAAATCTTAAGTCCTCAATGCCGGCAAACGGAAAGCTACTAATAGCAGAAACGGTTATCAGTGAAGATAACAAACCCGAATTTGGAAAACTGTTTGATCTGCAAATGTTAATCGGCACCGAAGGCGGCAAAGAGAGAACAAGGAAGGAATTTGAAGATATTTTTAATGAGGCTGGTTTTAAACTGAACCGGATTATTGATACCGTATCCCCTTTTTCAATTGTTGAG
>JAOZOC010000211.1:0-1467 GCA_029933495.1 Bacteroidales bacterium | reverse complement strand
AAATACATTCTTACTACATTCTCGAGCCCATAATAAAGAGCATCACATATCAAAGCGTGTCCTATTGAAACTTCAAGCAGTCCGGGAATATTTTCCACAAAATACCTAAGATTTTCCAAATTAAGATCGTGGCCTGCATTCAGTCCAAGACCCACCTCATTAGCTGTTTTCGCAGCTTCTACAAAAGGCGCAATCGCTTTCTCCCTGTCAACCGGATACCCTTCGGCATAGCTTTCGGTATAAAGCTCAACTCTGTCGGCTCCGGTTTCGACAGCATTTTCAATCATTTTACTGTCAGCATCAATAAATATCGAGGTACGGATACCGGCATCTTTAAACTTCTTAACCACATCAGTTAAAAATACTCTGTTCGTAATTGTGTCCCATCCGGCATTGGAAGTTATTGCATTTGGAGGATCAGGAACAAGCGTTACCTGGTGGGGCTTAACCTCACATACAAGTTGAATAAACTTTGTTGACGGATAGCCCTCAATGTTAAATTCATTTTTCACAATCTTCTTTAAATCGAGAACATCCTGATACCTGATATGACGCTCATCCGGCCTTGGATGAACAGTTATTCCCTCTGATCCGAATTCTTCAATATCAGAAGCTACTTTCAGCACATCAGGTATATTGCCGCCTCTTGCATTTCGCAAAGTGGCTATTTTGTTGATATTTACGCTAAGTCTTGTCATAACAATACGTTTTAAAACACAATACAAAGTTATTCATTTTATTATACAATTATGAACATTATTTTGTTAAATACTTTATTGCTAAGGCAGTAAATTCTTCTTTTTATGAGCTTAAATTTGCTGTTGAAATAATTATCGGTATAAATGTTTAGAGGACAATATAAACTATCTTTTTTTCTTATAACCACAATGCTTATCTTGCTTTTTGGACAACAAACAAATGCCCAATCCTCAATTGACCACAACTGGTATTTCAATATAAATGGCGGAGCATCAACATTTTTTGGCGATATCCAGAACAAAGATCTCTCATTTTCAAATTTACCTGATCAGACTGATTTTGGTTTTGGAGGAAGACTCGGAAAGTATATCAGTCCGGTTTTTGCAATCCACCTTCAGGGGACGTACACTAATCTGAAAGGAGAAAAGCAAAGTCATGATCTCAAATTCACATCCAACCTGACGGAAGCACAACTCGGGGTTACCGTCAATTTCAGCAACCTCTTCGGAGGGGCAAAGTCCAGAACTGTTTCCATTTATGGGTTTACCGGTCTTGGCGGCATTTTTTTTACAAGTGATACAAGGCAACTATCAACAGGACTACCTGTTGACGAATCTGGGAACGTCATAAGTGCGCCTGACAACGAATCTCAGTCAGATTTAATAATTCCGGTGGGTCTTGGCATTGATTTTAAACTTGCACCAAAATGGTATGTTAACCTTGAGACCGGCTTAAGGCTTACAAATACTGATAAGCTGGATGGAATTG
>JAOZOC010000764.1 GCA_029933495.1 Bacteroidales bacterium | reverse complement strand
AAACCCCTCCCGATTCGGTTAAGGCAGTTGCCGACATAATACCAAGATGATTACGATGCCAGACTATAGCATATAAATTATTTGATACACTCACATTGAACTGCAACATACTACTTCCGTCTGTTCCAACAACAGAACCGTCTTTCAAAACAAAAGCCGCCTGACGTGCCAGCCGTGTGGAAGATGTTGCTCCCCCTGCACTTGTAGCATCACGCAGTTCCACAAGTACCCAGTCAACCACATTGGCATTGGGGATGGATGTTACACTCTCGTTTCCGGCATAGCCCCACGGTGACGTGTTGTATGGCTGGGACAAAGGGATACTGGTGAGATTTGCTCCCATATTAGAAGTCTTAAATGGTCCTTCTAGGAAGGCTTTCATATCAAGAGTGAAATTGAGCAAAACTGACTTCACAGTGAAAGCTCCCATTCCTGTAACGGAAGATTGCAATATGGAATAAGGATCGTTGCCGAAAGCTCCTACTGCCGAAAGCATTTGCCAGTTGCTACCATTGTATTGTGAAACAGAGGCATTTATCCTGTTAAAATCATTACCCTCCATTGAGCCGTTCCAATAGATGTCCAAATCAAAGTTGGGATTGCTTATGGAGCCATCGGGGTCGGTAATAACCCAGGTATGTTTCACGGTTTTTTCGATATCGGATATCGTAGAGCCGGTTGTGCCGTTATCCAGTACATCGCTGAATATATTTACGGCAAATTCATCGCTACCTGAATTATTTACTAATACTACAGGTGCAAATTCGAAAGCCGTACCAACCGGAAAATACTGTTCTGTAGCACCTACGTTGCGTATCAGGCTACCTTCATCCGCAACTATATATTGCGACTGGGAGGTGCCAGTGATACCGGCACTGCCGAGCATTTGCAAGTCATAATTCGACAAATACAAATAACCGCTGCTGAAATTCATATTTTGAGACACAAGAGTATTTACGTGTAAGGTTACTTCGGCATCGAAATCCAGATAGTTAAAAGTAGTAGTTGCTCCTCCTATTTCCTGGGAGCCGTTTCCAGTAAATTTGACCATACCGCCGGTATTGGCAAAAACTGAATTTGAGGATGATTTCGTCCAGTTACCGTTAAGATTTATGATACCGGCATTTTTTATTCTGCCACCCTGTTTATTCAGATAATTACCCTGTATTTTGAAAGTAGTATTCCCTTTTACAGTTATGACAGCCTCTTTGTTGTTAACAGTGAGGGTTTGTGCCGGAAGCCAAAAGGGCAGCAGGCACAATATCGTGATTATTGTTTTTATCTTTTTCATAATGTTTTATTTTTTTATTTGGTTTTTCAATACTTCAATCTCTGCTTTCAACTCCTCTATCATAGCCTGCTGTTCCTGTACGGCTTTTACAAGAGGAACGACAAACTCTGCATAGCGCAAAGAATAGAGTTCGTTTTCATTTTCCGGGATATCCACTCCGCTGAAATCATAATTTGTTTCACGGGCGGCTTCGGCAACTTCCTGAGCAACGAAACCGGTCATCTTTCTTTTCTCAATATCATATTTCCCCTCCCAGTCACTGCTTCCTTTGGCTTTATC
>JAOZOC010000763.1 GCA_029933495.1 Bacteroidales bacterium | reverse complement strand
TCCCGTCCTGCAATAACTTTCGATATTGTTTTCAGATATCTGGAGCATCTTGGATACAAAGTCCGCTATGTACGAAATATAACCGATGTAGGCCATCTTGAGAACGATGCGGATGCCGGTGAGGATAAAATAGCCAAGAAAGCAAGGTTAGAAGAGCTTGAACCAATGGAGATTGCGCAATATTACGCAAACCGCTACCACGAAAATATGGACAGTCTGAACGTGCTGCGCCCCAGTATTGAACCTCAGGCATCGGGACATATCATTGAGCAGATAGAAATGGCAAAGAAAATTCTTGAAAACGGTTATGCCTATGAGCGTAACGGCTCTCTCTATTTTGATGTTGCCAAATATAATGAAGACCACGACTATGGGATTTTGTCAGGCAGAAAGCTTGAGGATATGCTAACTACGACGAGAGAGCTTGAAGGACAGGAGGAGAAAAATAATTCTGCCGATTTTGCCTTATGGAAAAAGGCACAACCAGAGCATATTATGCGCTGGCCTTCACCATGGAGTGATGGATTTCCGGGCTGGCATATTGAATGCTCGGCAATGGGCACAAAATATCTTGGTGAACAGTTCGATATTCACGGTGGAGGGCTGGATCTTCTTTTCCCTCATCATGAATCGGAAATTGCACAGTCTATAGCTGCTAACGACAAACAGCCTGTAAAATACTGGATGCACAACAATATGATTACTCTTGATGGTCAGAAAATGGGTAAGTCGCTGGGAAACGCAGTTTCTCTTGAGCAGTTTTTTACAGGTGATCACGACCTTATTGCTCAACCATACAGCCCGATGACAATTCGCTTTTTCATCCTTCAGGCTAACTATCGTAGCACTGTTGACTTCTCTAATGAGGCATTGCAGGCAGCAGAAAAAGGAATGAAAAAACTTTTTGCAGCTATGAAAAAGCTTGATAAGCTTCAGGCTTCAGGCAAATCTGACTCTGATATTAAGGCGTTGAGAGATAAATGCTATCAGGCTATGAATGATGATTTTAATAGCCCTATTCTTATCTCTCATTTGTTTGAAGGTGTGAGAATCATCAATTCTGTATATGATAATAAAGAGATGCTAACTGCAGATGACATTGAACTTCTAAAGAAAACCTTTAATGAATTTGTTTTTGATATTCTGGGATTAAAAGATGAAGATTCCTCTGGAAATACTGAACTCCTTGATGATCTAATGAATACTGTTCTGGAAATCCGCAAACAGGCGAGGACAAATAAAGACTTTGCAACTTCAGATAAAATACGGGATGAATTGAAAAATATCGGAATTATTATCAAAGATACGAAGAATGGTGTTGAGTGGGGTGTTGAAGATTGAGTTCTGAGGATTTGAAGTCTAAATCGCTGAAAGATTGCCACAATGCTCCAGTGCTAATGCCCACCTAACGGCATTTTGCAATGACGTAGATCTTTTAACAGTCTGTTTTTAGCTATTCCCATCATTGCGAAGCATCAAAAGGCAGGACTGTGGGTAGGAATGCTGTGGCAATCTGTTTGCTAATTCACTGTAACCAAAAAGTAATTCTTCTTCCCCTTCTGCACGAGGA
>JAOZOC010000210.1 GCA_029933495.1 Bacteroidales bacterium | reverse complement strand
CAAGGTCCGCATTTTGTACCAATAAACCGTGATAATCGGCATCTACAACATTAACACCGTAGTTTGCAGCTTTATTTACCCGAATTCCATCCAGATCGGCCTGTCCAATAAAAACCCCGTTCCCTTCGGCTCCTTCTACCTCCACACCGTTATTATGTGTATCCGATATCTCAGACGATGCATTACCTGCCTTACTAACATGAATTCCGTCATTTTCGGCATAATATACAATCACTCCATTTTCTTCGGCTTCGCTAACCAACACTCCGCTCATTCCTGCCGATCCGACACTGATCCCAAAATCGTCGGCTCTTCCTATGGAAACGCCGCTATTCTCAACGCCCTCAATATTTATTCCGTTTTTATCGTCATAAGATGATACCGTCATAGTGGGATTTCCCACCTGACGAATCAGGATACCATCCTTAGCAGTCTTGTTAAAATATATACCTTCTTCCGGAGCAATATCCAAATTAATATAACCATTTCCAGTCAAGCTATTACCGTTCAAATTAATATTTTGTGTTGCAATATGGTTACCAAGATTGTCACCGTTAGCCGTATTCCCTGAATACAAAGCATAGGGTACGCTCATTAATTGCGTTGTACCCATTGAAGTATAATTGCTTCCTCCTGTGGGATCAAGTTCCGTTTCTAGATATTTTGAGCCGCTACCCCAGTCAATGGATGAGAATGAACCCAAAACAGGAGTTCCGTAACCAATATTAATATTCACAAGCCCGAACGGATTTGTGACGGCATAATGCGTTTCCTGATAAACAACCGTTCCGGATGGAAAACCGTCATGAATGCTTATTCGCAGGCTGACAGCCTGATTCGACAGTATATCTCCCGAAGCATCCCTTACAACTGCTTGATACTTAAATGCTTGAGGTGGTTGTGCCATTGCAGAAATAACAATAGCGAAAACGATTACCAACACAGAAACTAATCTTTTCATAATACAAAGTTTTAAAGGTTTTGAGGCATACGCCTTCAAAAAAACATTAGTAAAAATTCATTTTTCGATAAGGGATAACAAAACATCTCAATTGAATAAAAACCCATTAACCGGCTTATAATGAGGCAAATTTATTATTGTTTTATTGAAAATCAAAAAAATAGAAAAAATTTTTCATCCCTGTATTTTATAAACAGCTATAATTCAGGTGTTAAAAGCTGCTATTTAAACGAGCTTCTAAATAGCTTATTTTATCTTGAGTACTTTACCCATAGCCTCGTTTACATTTTTGATTATAGCGCTATAGGTCGGGTTTCTCCTGCTATGCAAAGGGATGTTTGTCCTGAAAATCCCTCCGACATCTTCATCAGATATGGATATTTTTAGGTTTTGAAAATTTCATGAATCTGTTTTGCAACTTTTACTAAACGAAATATAAGTATTACAGCAGAATTTTATTATTCATCTCAAACTATTCCCTAATAGTATCGTATATTGATTATCTTTGCTAACCGGGAAGATTATGTAAAAAGTATAGTTTAAATAAGCGATATGTTTTTAGATTCAATGGGTTTTACTGAATGGTATCATTATGCACTACTGCTTTTATGGTTGATCATGTTGATGGCAGGATTAAAATATTTCCCTAAGATAGAGTCATCGTTTGAAGTGAAAAATGCTTTTTCTGATGGTAATAAGTATGGAGTTGGTTTATTAACTGCCTCTTTTGTTTTAGGATTTGTAGTGTTTCTGATTTGGACATTTAGCCCTGACTTTGGTCAGTCAACTGCGGGATATATCTTTATGTACGGATTAATAACCATTCTTTTATCAATAAATGCATACGTGTCTTTCAAATTCTTTGTTATGCCGGATGCCATCTACAGGTTACTCTTAATATTGATATTAATGATCGTTTATTTCTATTCGGGAATGCTGGGAGGACTCTTATTAATCGCTATTTTTGCTTTAGTGGTAATAATCTATGCGCTTTTTAGATTGAAAAAAACTCTAACAATCAGATAATGGATTTTTTAATCTCAACAATTGTTTTTGCGGTTTCTGTTTTTCTTTTGGTAGTTTCTGTCAGGTATGGACTAAAAGGTGCAGGAAATCTTGATGACTATTTTTCAATAAAAAAAGGTTCGGGATACCCCGGATTTCTATGGTATTATCGTATTCCCTTTTCGATTGGGGTTATCCCCGAATACTTCTTTGCAATAGTGTTAGGGTATGATAGCTATTTCAAAAGAAACTGGTGGGCATTGAAAACAGCATCCTTCATTTCTGTGTTTGTATTTATTGCCGGTCTGAAAAGTCGCTCGGCTGTCTCTTCATACTTTTCATTTGACTTTATACAGGAGAAAGGTTTTGCAGGCCTGTTTACTTCAGGGAATTTTGTGATCTTTATGAACATAATAGTTTTGCTTTATGCTGCCCTGTTTGTCTTAATTTGCATCGAAAGCGTTAAAATGCACGGACTTTATGCTCCTGTAAGGATTTTAACCTATAGCGTGCTTAGTCTTTTTATGGCCAGCCTGACTTTTGCCACACTATCTCTCCTTGTGTTCATTGCGGTGGTATATGTTGCAATTAAAGTCATTGGTTTCCTTTTCTTTTCTTCAAATAAAAAAAAGGATAAAGATGATAAGGAAGAAAGTGCCAGCTCAATATTAGGTGGTGGATATCGTGAGTTTAAGACTGACTTGTATGAATGGGAGGAGGAAGAGAAAAGTATTGTTTCTGAAAGTTATAGGGCCGAAAACCCGGAACCTGTAAAAAGAAAAAGACCTAAAATCACCCGAAGGAGGAAGAAACCGACCCGAAATGATGATGAGATACCAAGGGTGCATCCAAATTAATTATTTGACAATTTATTCATAATTGGATTATGGCTGATACGCTTACAAATTTTGAATTACTTGAAAAAAGAGTCTGGCAGGGAACACCAAAGTACAATTTTAATTCCCGGATAGATATTGAGAAACTTGAAACGTTTGAAACCGCCTACGGGATATCTTTATCAACAGCGTATAAGCAGTTTATGGAGCGATTTAACGGCGGGATGATATTGGCTCATCCTCAGTCTTTTTACATTGATATGCTTGAGGATGAGCCTGATGGTCCAACATGGAGTAGTTACTATTTTTTTGATTATGATGAGGTAGTTGAAAAATACAGGGATTTAAGGCTTGATAAATGGTTGTTGGGCGATGATTTTAAAGGAGTTTATCCCATTATCCCCATTTGCAGAACCCCGGGGCCGGAACACAATATTCTTTTTATGTTCTCAGAGAAGGGTTTAAATGCTGAATCACCGGTTTTTGCAATGTTCGAAAATTCAAATATTTCGTCTTGTGTTCAGGTTGCTACCGGTTTTGATGCCTTTTTAGAATGGTATGTCAATAGTGAAGGATTTCCACCTATTGGACAGGTTACAGGGACTATCTCATGTCATACTTTTGTAGATGAGAAAAGTATTGTTGACATTGCTGGGCAGAAGGAGACCCATTTGCAAATTATTGAACGCTCTACTGCAATGCTGAAGCTCGTTCCAGATGACAGTTGGTCGTACTGCACAAGAGGAAATGCCCACTTATATAATGGAGAGCCAAACCTGGCATTGAATGATTTCAACAAAGCTATTGAACTGGATGATTCTGAATCATTTTTTTATCATTGCCGCGGAGATGTGGTTCTGCAATACGGTAGTGCCCGAAAAGCACTGATTGATTTGGATATTGCGGTTAAGCTAGATCCTGACAATAATATGTTCCTGGCAGGAAGGGTAGATGCTTTTTTTAAACTGGGCTGGCTTGAAAAAGCTCTTGCCGATTGCAACAGAATACTTGAAAAAGACGGTAAATATCGTTTGGCACTTTACGCAAGAGAAAGAGTTTACAAAGCAATGGGCGAGGATGAACTGGCGCAGGCGGATTCGGATTTGATTGATGAGTTGAATAGATAACAGTATTAACCGGCTACTAAAATAACAGATATGTCAAAATTTACAACATGGAAAACACAGCCTATTTTTATTTCGAGCACGTTTACCGATATGATGGCAGAAAGGGATGCATTAAGGGATTATGTTTTTCCGGAACTTGAAGAAAGATTAAGTGAACGTAAAATCAGATTAGAAGCAATAGATTTAAGGTGGGGTGTAGAAACAACAAACGAAAAAGAACAAGAGGCAAAAGAACTTTTAGTATTAAAGGTTTGTCTTGATGAGATTGACAGAAGTATGCCTTTTTTTATTGGGATTATTGGTGATCGTTATGGTTGGGTTCCACCGCAGGATAGATTGCTAAAAGCTGAAAAAGAAAAGAGTTTTAAATCTGAAATTACCGATAAAAGTGTAACTGCATTAGAAATAGAATATGGAGTACTGGCCGATAGGGAACAATTAAAACGTAGTTTTTTCTTTTTTCGTGAATCTTTACCATTTAATAAAATACCTGATAATATAAAGGCAAAATATGCTGATATTCATATTGACGGAATTGATAAAGATTATGTTGAAAAAAGACTTAAAAATTTTAAAAAATTAATTGAAAATAAAGTTGGCAAAGACAAGGTATTTACTTATAAAGTTGATTGGGATGCTGAAAATAACAAGGTTACAGGACTTGATGATTTTAAACAAAAAGTATTGGATCTGCTTTGGAAAGAAATTGATGAACAAACTAAAATTGAAGAAGACACCAGACCAAAGACATGGCAAGATGAAGAGCGTGTTTACCTTGATGAATTTGTTGAGGGCCGGACCATCAGTTTTAGTGGTAGGGAAAACATTATTAATGAGCTAAAAACATTTGCCCAAGCTGAATCAGGTTTTGATAATTGGGGATTATGCCTTAGTGGTGAATCGGGTGGAGGAAAGAGTGCATTATTTGCAAAGGTTTTTAAAGAACTAAAGAGTGAAAGTAATATGCTTGTTCTGGCTCATGCAGCCGGAATAAGTTTACGTTCCAACAGTTTGGAAAATATGCTAATCCTCTGGATTGAAGAATTGGCAGCAGAACTTAAACAAGATATCAGAGGTCAATTAAAAGAAGCATCAAAATTTGAAGACCTTAAAAAACTGTTTTCAGAACTACTGTTGCAAGCTTCAATTAACCAGCGCATTGTGGTTCTTGTTGATGCACTTAACCAATTTGAAAATACAACCCACGCAAAACATGTTAACTGGTTACCGGAAATAATTCCTGCAAACTCTAAGTTTGTATTTACTGCCATTACAGGTGAAGAGACAAATAACTTACAGAAAAGAGAAGGTTTAAGATTTACAGAACTGACTCCGATAAACAAAACTGATGCAGAAGACATTATTAAAATAATCTGTAGCAAGTATCATAAAGAGCTTAATCAGCAGGTAGTAAAGAAGTTACTTGATAAAAAAAGGTCTGATGGCTCATTTGCATATAGCAATGCGCTTTGGCTTACTATGGCAATTGATGAGTTTTTGCTATTAGATGAAGACGATTTTAACAGGATGAAAAGTCTTAAAGGCGATGCCGAACAAAAACTACTTCAATTGCTACTAAATACAGCCGATGAATTACCTGCCGACATCCCGGGCATGTATAATTACGTTTTTGAACGCGCAGGAATATTCGGTAAAGAATTTACGAATTCCATATTATCATATATTGGTATTTCCCGAAATGGGTTGCGAGAGAGTGATTTGAGAAAGCTTATTACCGATTATACAGATGCATCATGGGAACCACTAACTTTTGCTGCTTTCCGCAGATATTTGCGAAGTCATTTAGTAAGAAAAGGTGAAATTGGTTTATGGGACTTCAGGCATATGCAGGTTAGGGAGAGTTTAAAAAACAGTCTGCTGGCTGATGAGAAGAAAGCAAAAAAACTTCATAGTAACCTGGCTCAACATTTTGAAAATCAACCGGCAAATGACCCACTTGGTTTAACAGAAATTATTTGGCATTTATTTAAGTGTGATAATAAAAACAAAACCGCAGAATTATATAGCGGCAATGGCTTTGATACTTTTATTACCTATTCATATTCAAATACACTTAGAGATATAATTATCGAAAATGAAGATAATTTTAATTGGATTTTGTCTATGCTTTCCGTAAAGAATTTATCAAATAAATTAAGAGTTACTATTTTAAATAATTTACTTCATAGCCTGGAAGGAATTATTAACTCAATAATTGAACTCAAACCAATTCTGAATTTTTTACTTAAAGTAAA
>JAOZOC010000209.1 GCA_029933495.1 Bacteroidales bacterium | reverse complement strand
ATTTTAACACCGGATGTATATTCGAGCGATGCCTGCCATAGGTAAGTATCTTCCGGCATTTCATTTCCAGCATTAAATTTTTTCCCATTCCAGTAATCGTGAGCATCATCCGTTTTAAAAATAATTTCTCCCCAGCGGTTATATATGAGTATTTGAAAATTAACGAGGTCGGTTCCGAGCCCTCTGACCCTGAAATAATCGTTTGTTCCGTCACCATTCGGCGAGAAACCCGTAGGTGCGAGAATACGGTAGTGAACCTCAACAAAAATACTGTCGGTTGACTTACATCCGTTGTCGTCTGTAACCCAAACATGATATAAACCGCCTCCGAGAGGGTCAATGTTTTGCGTCGTGGCACCGTTTGTCCAAAGATATGAATAGGGAGTTGATCCGCCCTCAACTTCCAGGTTTATCGCTCCAAGCTCAATGGTTCCGGGTTCGGCTTCAAGATACAAAACCAAAGAATCGGGCTGTGAAATAAAAACAGAGTCGTATGAGTGGCATCCATAGTCATCCGCAACTGTCAGAGTATACTTTCCGCTTTCTGCCTGGCTCAGATTCTGAGCTGTATCATAAAGCTGCCCGTCCAGATACCAGTCGAAGTTTTCGTAAACACCCGTGCCTCCTGCAAGGTTCACAACATCGGCCGAACCGGAATTGTCTCCGTAACAAAGCAGGTCGGAGCCGATAAGATCAAATGTTACCTCAGGAAGCTGATCAACAGTAAAACTTCCGGAAGGTGAGGGACAATTGTTTGTGTCGGTGACAACCACCTGGTACTGTCCTGCTGCAAGGTTCAAAGCAACAGTATCATCCTGCCCGTCAGACCAGTTTACAAAATAGGGCTCCGTCCCCCCTGAAACAGTTAGAGCAATCATTCCGTTTTCCTCATTAAAGCAGGCATCACTGACAACAGACCCATAAAGTAAGGAATCGGGTTGTGTTATAACTGTTGTGTCCGAAGAAATACATCCTTTACTGTCGGCAACTGAGAGAAAATAGTTTCCAGGCCCAAGTGCAGTAAGATTCAGAGTTGTATCGTAAAACTGATTATCTTTATACCAAATAACAGTATAGGGCGAAGTTCCAATTACCACATCTGCTGCGACAGCTCCGTTGGCAAATCCGTTGCAGGTTATATCTGTTGCAACAACATCAAGAGTGACAAAACAGCCTATTTTGACAGTATCGCTCTTCACACAACCTAAGCCATCATTATAAAAAACGTTCAGACAATATTCACCTCCATCGGTTATATTAACACAGGAATCCTGGCCTATTATCTGCCCGGTGTTACAATCCTTCCATTCATAAAGCGTTCCTCCGCTGCCATTAAAATTCTTTGCGCACAGGCTAACCGATTCTCCTTCGAGAAATGTTGTATCGTTGCCTAAACTGTATTTGGGAAAGTCGTGGAAAATCCATCCTTCGTTTGATGAATTGACATCTGTACTATAAATACCTGCATCAAATACAGCACCGCCCGATGTTGATATGTTTTGCATTTCAATGAAATTCCCGGAGACAAAGGCAGTATCTTTATGGATTATTGCCTTATCAGTTGATGTTGACTGAAACCAGATCGACTGGCAATTATTCCCGGTTATATTAAATTCATCACTAATCGTTTGCGTACTGTTCCCTTCAAACTGATAGGTGTAGCCGGGTGAGAAGGTCAGAGAGTCGAAAATATTATTTCCATAAACAGAGCCGTCGTTAAGTAATAATGCGTTATTAAACAGGCTATTTCCTTTAATTAAGGCAACAGAGTCGAACATTACATACCCGACACTATCGTTGCCATAAATCCACCCGTTGGAATTAAACAATAACGAATCAATGGTATACCTGTTGACGGATGTGTTGTATGTCGTGTTTATTTTGCCCTCTTTACCAAAATCAACTTTACGGGCAATGACGACACTGCCTGTTCCTGACATTTCACCGTTATTTTTGAACTCAACTGAATTAAACAAAACAGAATCAACGGATACTGTTGTAACTTTCTGGTATTTTGTCCCCGAATTAAGAATCACATTATGGTAAGATGCAATATCACCATAATTATGAATAAAATCACCCGAATCAATCTGTATTACAGACTGATTTTCATCAAGTTGAAGGCCGGTACCGTACACATACCATCTGTCATTAACAACAATTGAGGAGGTATCGAGACTTAAAGTCCTTTCAGTTGATGAGGTTGAACAGAAACTGTAAGCCTTCAAAAACCTGCCGTTTGTGTTCAGGATTCCATTGTTAAAATATAGAATATTTTTATTTGCCACCGACTTTCCAAGATTAAGAGTGTCAAGCAATGTCCACTCACCGCCAATACCATCGAAATGGACATCATTGTTTACATTATGGAGCTTAACTCCTTTGGTTGAAACCGTCTGTCCGGGAGTTCTTGATTCAAACCAGATAAATCCCGGGAATGAAAAGAGCATATCGGATGAGAGCTCCATCGAACCATAGATCCTAAGATATTCACCTGTGTAATTTCCTGCAAATTCAGGTGTATTGGCAACACCATCCCAAATAAAGCTATGAGCAAAAGCATTATTCTGGTCAACAGTGACAACCTGGCCGGCGGATGAAAATGAGTTAATATCAAAAACAACTGTATCAATAGGTGTTGGAATGCATTCACCACCAGCATCTCCTGATTTTGATGACCAGTGAGCCGAATTGCTCCAGTTACCTCCATCTCCAACCCAATAAAGAGTTCTTGGAAGGTCGGCCATAATAGTATCCCACCCTGAATTATTACCAATATCTATTGAATTTTCTGCAAAATAATAAGCATTTCCGAGGGCGTTTATATCTCTGATGGAGGTGTATTCAATATTCAATGTATCCGGTGTCTCAATATTAGCCTGACTGCCGTTTACGGATGATTCAAGAAGTATAGGTCCTTCACAGGTACCCGAAGGCCAGATATTGTTATTAACTGTCTGGGTTTTTCCTGTCGGGAGGTTATAAAAACAACCCGGAGATAAAGACAGTGTATCATAAAGATTATTGCCTGAAATAGTTGCATTACTCCCGAATACAACCCTACCAAAAGTGCAATATGTATCATCTTCGGTATCAAGTCTGACAGTGCCAAGAGTACCTTCAAAAGTCACATCATTAAAGCCGATAGTGTCTCCCCCATAGTTATACATTGTGCTACCGTTTTTCGCAAAAGTGATTATTGAGCCGTTTGAGTTAACTATAAGATTGGAGTCATTAAGGCTCCAGGAAGGATAAGGACTTACACCGCTTATTAAGACATTCGAATTTCCAATATTAAGAACTCTTTGTGAAGTTGAATCTGAATGGAATGTATTACACGATAATGGATAACCGCTTGTTATAAGCGAGCCGGAATATAAAGTAAGATCACCTATAATTCTAAGACTATCCAGAAGCTTCCATTCGCCATCGTTACCTGCAAAACTGACATTACCAAGAAGCGATTTCCCAGCCATCCTAATTTCCTTACCACCAAGTGAATCACGGAAAAAGGTATTTCCTTCAAAACCATTCAGCATCAAATCTGAAAACTTTAATGACCCAAATATGTAAAGTCTGGAATCTGACTCCATACTCTTAAACAAAACGTTATCACAAGTTGACCAAATCATATCATTGCACATAAGTTCTGAAATGTCAACTTTAACCGTGTCTGCACCATTAAAAGAATCATTATTAAAATACACGTTATCATACATTACAGGAACACAATCAGCATCAATGCCTGCAGGTGCAGAATTCCAGTGGGTAGTGTCCGACCAATTGCCTGTACCATTAATCCAAAGCATATCACGGCTGTCAGCAATAAAATTGCAGCCGGTATTATTCCCCGCATCAACCGAGCGGAAAGCATTTAACTGCCAGCCTGCTTCCTGTTCGATTTTTAAAGAATGTAATTTAACGTAAGAGACATTTATATCTCCGTTTGATTTGCTAAAAACAGCTTTCCCTGTTTCGGATGCCCGGATATTAATAAGCCCTGAACATCCCCTTGCATTTAATTCTCCATATAATGATTGCGTTTTCCCACTTTCAAAGATGTATGTTTTTTGTGCTTCTAAATGTAGGTTCTCAAATGAATTACTACCTGTAATATTTGCGTTGTTTTCAAAAATAATATTATAATAATCAAGACCACCTCCACTAAACTCAATTTCATAATCTTCCGTACTGTTTTTAAATACTATTGTTGACTGGTTATTCGTCAGTTGCAGATTCTGACTTGCATCCCAGTCTCCAAAGATAAATATTAGTGAGTTTCCAGTGTTAAACGTTTTACTTTCATTTCCGGTAGCAATAAAAGAGTTACATTCAATGAAGCTTCCATCAGAAATAAGATTTCCACTTTCGAGATAGATATTCTTATCAGGTATTATCAATGAGTCATTAATACTCCAGCCTCCTGAACCATGAAAATAGATATCAGAATAAAGATGATTATTCCCGGTTGTAATTGCTTCCTCAAATCCATCTGACTTAAAGATAATATCTCCCGAAAAATCAATGACCATATCAGATGCAAGTATCATTGTCCCATTGACACACAATGAACTATCACCAGACAATACCGGTGAGTTAACAGCTTCGCTCCAGTCAATGTTTTTACATCTTGCAGTTATATCTATAATGACTTTGGATGCTTGATTTACAAAGGAATCTTTATTAAAAAAAACATTATCAGTACTGTCGGGAATACCACCAGTTGGAGAACTCCAGTGTAAAGTGTCAGACCAATTACCGGAACCATTGATCCAATAAAAATCTGTTCCCTGACTTCTGACGGAAGATGAAGTCAAAAAAATAAATAATACTGCTATTACCTGAACTACAAAAAAATTTACTATCTTTTTGATATTAAACATTAAAATATCCCCTTATTCTTCTAAAACTCTTCATTCCATAGACTACATAGCCAAAGCATAG
Source organism: Bacteroidales bacterium (assembly GCA_029933495.1). Classification (GTDB taxonomy): domain Bacteria; phylum Bacteroidota; class Bacteroidia; order Bacteroidales; family JAADJA01; genus JAADJA01. The sequence goes on along the minus strand of JAOZOC010000209.1, from coordinate 1,258 downwards.
TCGCCTGTAAACACAAAATATATTAAAATCGCAGAAATTCTAATTGTATTTTATTAAGTTGATTTAGTTGACAAACTTATACTTTTAATTATTAGGATTATGACAATTTATTCCTTATTTATTAACAATTCAGAAAAACAATCTATTTTTGGAATCTAATATACTAATTAGCAAATTATGAAAAAAATTGTCGCTCTCTTATCGGTTTTTGTTTTATTAGCCTCTCTTTTAACTTCAGCTCAACCAGTTACATTTACAGGTTACGACACACTTGGAAATCACCGGGCAATTATTGAGGTTAACATTAACAGTGATGCTATCTTAACTCATATTCCCTGGCGACGAAGGGATTTGCATCCTAAAAACATTAACATTCTGATCTATGATGCATCAACGGGAAAAAGGATAATAAACGTCAAAAGGATAAATATTAACCGTGAATTTGGCGATATTGTTTTCCAGCCGCAAACTGTTCCGGGTAAGTATTTTGTCTATTATATGCCTTATACCCAGGAAGGAAAATACTATCCGAAAGTCACTTACAATACTCCTAAAGAAACAGCTTCACAGGCCTGGTTATCAAAAAACAAAGTTGAAACCAACTATAAATCGTTTCCTAAAGCAAAATTTATCAAACTGGAATCAAGAGATGATTTTAATGAGTTTACCTCAATGGAGATGATCGCTTCAGAAGATGAAATAAGAAAGTTGTTGAAAGATAACGCGGACAGATCGTTTTTGGTTTTTTATCAGGACAGAAGATACCCAATAAGGATGACGAGCGACATACCCCAGTGGTGGGCGCAGGAGGATTCAATATATGGCTTTACAACAAATGTGGATATAGGTGAATATTATTCATTCCAACTTGGAGTTTATCCTGTAAAAATGGATTTGGAAAATGTACAGATTATTTTTAGCGACTTAAAAGGTTCTGACGGAAAATCAAAAATTCCTGCATCTGCTCTCACCTGTTTCAATCTTGAAGGTGTAAACTGGGATGGAAAACAAATGACAAAAATAGTAAATATCAAAAAAGGATATGTTCAGCCTCTCTGGATTGGGGTTGATATTCCTTTCGATATTAAACCACTATCTTATAAAGGTAAACTGACCGTTACTGGAGATAATGTGGAAGAGTGGTATGTAGATTTTACTATTACTGTAAAAAACAGAATTATTAAAGACCGGGGCGATGATGAGCCCTGGAAACACTCCAGGCTGAGATGGCTAAACTCGACTCTGGCAAAGAATGACA
>JAOZOC010000208.1 GCA_029933495.1 Bacteroidales bacterium | reverse complement strand
AAAAAACCAGCAATAAAAATATTATTGCAACAGTTTATCTAAAAGATGGTAAAGCAATGGTTGCACTAGCAAGCTGGGCCGAAAATGAAACGAAAGTAAAATTACTGATTGACTGGGATAAACTTGGCATCTCGTTGGAAAATGCTAAAATCTATGCACCTGAAATAAAAGATTTTCAGGATAAGGCTGAATATCAGTTAGGTGGCGGAATTGTAATTGAGCCGGGTAAAGGGCTGCTGTTAATTATAGATGAATAAACGGGCTCTTTTTTATCCCTCACCTTAGTCCTCTCCCGGTGGGAGAGGAAAGGCCTGTGCACCAGCTTCTTCCCTCTCCTTGAGGAGAGGGTTAGGTGAAAGCCAATATCAGGAAAATTCGCAATCCTAAATATATCAAAAGTTTATTTTTTTTCAGATATTACAATCGCGCTAAACTATGTTCCGGATTAGCAAACGCAAAGGCTATCGTTAAAATCCGGAACAGCTTACCTTCCAGCCTCTTTCGGATTTTAGCACGGAATTGCGGGCAGGCTAATCCGAAAAACCTTCAGATGTGACAAGCGTCCACGCTTGTCAATGTTTAACCACGCTTGTCAATTTTTAATCACCTTACCGGTTTTTACCTCTTTCCCCGAACTGTCAGTTATCCTGTAAAAGAAAACTCCATTACCGGTATTCTTAACAGCTATTTCCGTTCTCTTTCCTGATACAATAGTTGTATTGGTAACTATCTTTCCATTTACATTGAATAAGGTAAACAGGTATGAATTACCTTTCCCATTCGGAATATCTACAATTAATCTGCTTTGAAAAGGATTTGGACTAACAACAATTTCATTTTCAAATTTATCATCGCTGATACCAACAGGAATCTCAGGCGAATACTCCTCTTTTCGCAAAATCCATTTTTCAGGGTCAATATGAATATTCAGCAGTTGTTCAGGCAGATCGAAGGAGTATTGCTGCAATTGCTGGTCATTCCAGACAGTAATCGTAGTATCAGTACCACTAAGAAGGTCGAAACGAATTCTGACGGGCATCTCAAACACAGGCCTGTATCCCCAGGTGTCCTGCACCTGTTTTATCACAACTACTGCACTATTATCCTCATTCTGAGCCCAGTTATAAAAATAGTATGGATAATACTCATCATAAACCCACTGCTCAAAAAAGAAATCAAGGTTCATTCCCGAAGTCTCTTCAAACACCTGCTGCAGGTCTTCTGTTGTCGCTTCTCCATACATAAAATCAGGATTTGTCGAATAATTCATTAAGCCTTCAAAAAAGAGTTCATCACCAACTACTCCCCTCAGCATGTGGAGAGTATATGCACCCTTTTTGTAAATTATTGACTGAAAAATATTAAATGTATCCTGTGCATTTTCGAGATAAAGAGTTCCTCCATTAAAATATTCTTCATTATGGATGTAATTCAGATAAGCCTGATATCCGTTCAGGTGCTCCGTCCAAAGTGATTCCGAATAAGTTGCAAAACCCTCATTAAGCCAGGCGTGATGCCAGTTTTCACAGGTTATCATATCGCCAAACCATTGGTGGGCAAGTTCGTGGGCGGAAATAAGAAACCAGGATGGAGACATATTATTTGTAATAGTATTTGTCTGATTTTCAATTGCTCCGTAAAATCCCAGTTGTGTCATTCCGTACTTCTCATTACTAAATGGATATGTGCCGAATACATCCGAGAAAAACTGAAGCACTTCAGGCATATCCTCCGTGCCCTGTTGTGCACTGTTCAGGTCTTCATTAAAAACGTAGTAATCCAGAGGATAACTTTCACCTCCCGTCCCGTTGAATTCATCCTGAAAGTGGACATAATTTGAAATTGCAGCCATAACATAATATGTAACAACCGGATAGCGGTGCCGCCATTGGAAAGTTTTTGTGTCGCCATTGTCAATAATATTATCAAGGACACCGTTTGAAACCGCCATTATATCAATTCCGTTGTAAGTCAGATTGGGAATGGTGATGTCCATATAAACGGAATCGGGTTTATCCTCCGGTCCATCTTTACAGGGATACCAGTAATGTGCAAGATATGGTGTGGAGAGAGTTGCAATTATCGGCTCATTGTTCCCGTGAGTTTCATAGCGCAACCCCTTATAACCTCCTGCAAGAACCGGTATTCCTTGATAATAAATTGTCAGGTCAACTAACTCCCCTGGATTAAAAGAACCAGACAGGTTAATAATAATTTCATTACCCGATTGGCTGTAACTGCTACACGGAGAGCTGATGCTGTCAACGGTCAGAGATTGATTTAGATTAAGAGTCAGTAAATTAAGCCCGTTGACAAGAGGTTCAAAACGGCACAGCACACTTCCGCCCACATACGGAGACTCTATACCAATGCTGATATCAATATAATAAAACTTAACATCAATATTAGTATCACCCTTAACTGCTGCATTCTTGATAATAAATTCCTTAAAATTTTGAAACTCGTTATCGTAATGCTGTTGTAATATTTCTGACTTTTGCGCATTAACACTAATACTAAAGCCCAATATATAAAAAAACAGAGCACAAATTTTCGATGATTTTATTATTGATTTCATAAATGATTATTCTAATTTTAATGGATAAAAGTAAATAAATAATCTACTGCACCAAATTAATCTCAAAAAAAAGAAAAATACTTGACAATGATTAACAATAATTGTATATTTGCCATCCTCAAAACACATCTATTTAATCAATATATTATAAAAACCAGATATTATGAAAAATCCTTCTATTTTATTACTTGCATTATTAAGCTTCTTATTTACAGAAATCAAAGCTCAAAAAAGTGATGTTATAAAAAGACGTGAACGGCCTCCAATTGAATTACAGGCATTACCTGATGATGATGCAACTTTAGAGTCTATACCCTATACACAAAATTTTGATAATGCAGGATTCTGGCCAGCAGGCTGGAGTACAAATAATCCCAATGTCTGGTCAATTAATATAAACTGGTTTGGTGAAAACGACCCCGGGGGGTATAATGTTTATTCTGACTATAACCCTTCTGAATGGGGAGCAGTATTTTCTCCCAATTTTGATGGCTCAGCAAAATCAAACATCCATATAAAATTCTATCATTATTGGTGTGCATTTTATCAGGGTGGCATACAAGACGGATTTCTTTATGGAAGTCGTGATGGAGGCAATACATATCCATACCTTCTGGATGAATGGCATCATAATGACCCTGCTACTGAAGAGGGCGAAAAAATTTATAATATATCTTCCTGGGCAGATGGTTATGATGACTTAAAATTTAAATGGCTGGTTGCAAATGATAATGACGGTTATTGGCAATTCGATAATTTTGAAATATATGATGCCGGAACACCAGGGTTATGGACAGGTGTCCAAAGCACAAGCTGGAACAATCCTGGCAACTGGGACAATCTGACTGTACCAACTTCAACTGTCAGTGTTACAATACCTTCGGGAACTCCTTACGCACCATACATTGGCTACGGAGTGACTGCATCCTGTGATTACCTGACTATAAAATCAGGTGCAACTTTAACACATTCAGGAGGTGTGGTTAGTAATAGCCATCTGAATGTTTATGGCGATCTGAATTCAGACTATGGGACATTTACACAATCAGGATATGCATATTTGTATTTTCGGGGTAATACCAACACATACTGGGACGATGATAACATGGATGATACATACAGGTACGTCAGGATTATTAAAAATACCAGCACGGATCAGGTATCATTAGATCACCATATGACTATTGAACGTAATCTCGAAATAGTAGAAGGTACTTTTATGTTTAGTAACGATTGGACTCTCACAATTAATAGTACCGGATCAAATGCACTTGAGGTAGAAAGCGGTGGAATATTACAATTATCAAATTCTCAAACAATTGATGTAGCAGGCGATGTTCAATTTTTAAATGGCAGCCAGGCAAATATAACAGGAGGTTTAATCAGGTGTAGCGGCGATTTTAGGGTCATGGAAAATATATATTTCAATATTCAACTTGAAGGTGGAACTGTTGAAATGGACGGCTCCGCTTTGCAATATATTGAAGACCAGGATGGCAACACCGAATTTCATAATCTGCTAATCCAAAAAAGTAGTGGCACCTGTAGTATTAATTATGGGGATTTGAATGTAAACGGAGACCTGTCAATTGCAGGAGGAACTTTGAATCCGAATAGTTATAACATCTATGTTGCAGGTGACTGGTCTAATACAGCTGGTGATGCCGGTTTTGACCAAAGTACGGGAAGAGTGATCTTTAATGGTGGTAATTATCATCAATATTGTTCAGATGAAATATTTAACGAATTGGAAATCAACAAAGTCAGTGGCGGAGCTTTCAGAATAAGTGGAACTAACGTGGAATGTGCAGCCTATGAATGGACTGCCGGTGCTGTAGATGTCTTATCAGGGAGTTTTACTGCTAATGATCTTATTAATCCCGGAGGTATATTAGGTGCTTATTATTTAAACACAGGTGGCACAATAAACCTGAATAATCCTGGAGGTTCGGTTAGTCTGAATGGGAATCTTCACATTTTTGGAGGGACAATGAACGTTTATGGAGGTATGGACAATAGCTGCTGGGCATATTCAGCAGATGCTTCAATCACGATGAGCGGTGGTATTCTTGATTTTCATGATCAGGGAATCTGGATTTATCCCTCATCATTTTCCTTCACAGAAAATATTACAGGTGGAACGATACGAACTACAAAGGGTTTGTGGATAGACAGCTACTTTGCTCCGGCAGGAGGCACATTTGAATTTTATGGTAGTGGTGATTACTATCTCTACCAGGTAGCTCCAAGTTGTACACTTTATAATGTAATTATTGATAAATCTGCTAAAGGAAGTTCTTTGCATTCAAGCGGAACTACAATAATTGATGAACATTCCACGGAGGTGTTGTCAAAAGGTGGCAAATCGAATTCTATTTATCTGGAAAGTGATTTTGTTATTACAAACGACCTTGAAATAACTTCAGGTTCGCTTACTTTAAATGGGAATGAACTAATTGTTACTCACGATTGTAATGTTTATGGTACATTAATAATGGATAATGCGGCTGATATTCTGAATGTAGGTACGAATAATTATGATAATCTGACATTTTCTCCCGGTTCAACCGGAAACATATCCAATGGGGGAATCTATTTAAAATCGTGGATAATAACGCAAAGTGGATGTTCCTTTACAGCATCAACGAATAACACTATATATTTTGAAGGTGATTTATTTTCAGGATCAGGTGGGATGGATAATTATGAAGCCTCGACTGTTTATGGAAATATTGATATTAATAAACCTTTGAATAGAGTATATCTAGGGGTATCTGCAACATTTCCCTATATTGTAAATGGAAATTTTATTATTCATGGTCTTAGCACTTTGGTCACACAGGACAAAACATTAGAAGTAAATGGCTTTTTTATGGATGATATTAATAGTGCGATATACGTATATAATGCTAAAAAGGATGGGGATAATAGTTCATCTTTCAATAATGGCATATCAGCCGGCAGCTCCGAAAATAAAGGCGGCTATCTCGAAATTGATACTGATTTCACCCTTAACGGTCTGTTGGATATTGGAGATGGTGATGTGTTATTGCATGGTGATTTTGGCATAGCACCAACTGGTGTGCTGACCATCAATGGCGGCAGTTTCATTGCCGACAAACCAAATGTTAAAAGTACTGACCCTTATGTAAAAGGCGTAAAACTACAAGACACCAAAGATTGGCAATACTTACACGGAACGATTAACCTCACCAGCGGTTTATTGGAAATAAGCCATAACAGTTTTTATTTATCATCGACGGCCACAACAAACATCACCGGAGGGATCATCCGTGTCGGTGGTACTTTCCTGGCTTATCTTACCAACAACTTCCAACCAACTGCCGGCACAGTAGAGCTAATTGGTGGCAGCTTATCCCAGTATATTGCATTAGGTGAATCAAATTACTTCCACGACCTGATAATTGATCGTACCAATTTAATAGATATTTACAATACCGGATATGATTTGCAAATTAATAATAATTTTACCATTTTGGGCGGAGGACTTGATACGAGAGTTTGGGATATTTATATAGGTGGTGACTGGACAAACAATGTTGGAGCTTCTGCATTCGTGGAGAACACCAATACAGTTACTTTCACAGGAGCTAACGATGTTAGCATTACAACAGGAGAAACATTCTACAATCTAACTC
>JAOZOC010000207.1 GCA_029933495.1 Bacteroidales bacterium | reverse complement strand
ACGTTTTCGTAGCCGGTCATATATTTGCCGTCACCGATTACAAAACCAAGAGTTTTTTGATTTTTATGACAGGATGTGCATTCCCTTGCTTCTACACTAATAGTGTGAGGTTGTGCGGGAGTCATGTCAATTCCACGCTGGCCCTCTTCACCTCCGCTTTCCATTCCTGGAGGAGTACGCCAGATTTTATTTGAGACCAATGTTTTCCCGTCTTTTCCAATCACAGTAGTGATTTGCTGGCAACCTGGAATAATGGGAGTTATTCTTCCCTCGCCATTAACACCAAGTACAGGATCTTCCCATCTGACATAAGTTCTTCCTTCACGAGACTTACCTGGTATTGTCATTTCCTCTTCTCTGTTGAGGGTTTCTGCAGTTTCACCGTTTGTGTGATGGGCTTTCCCTGCTTTAATCCAGTCGCGTGTAGTTTTATTATCCGAGAAATCAACCTGAACATGGCAGCCATAACACTGGGGAGCCCAGGTAGCATGACAAGCATAACACTCCATTTTTTCAATATGTTCACCGATTTGAACCATTGCTGTTACTGCTTTTTCAGGATGTTTCCACGAATTATTTTCATTAAGTTTTTTAAGTGTTGGTGCATCAAAATCCAGCCCATTGGCAGAGTGTACAATGACATCATTACCTTCGCGCACAACATTTCCCAAAGGATTCCCTCGTGCTGAAAGCAAATAACCGTCTTTGGGATCGTAAATAGTTGAAAATTCTTTTTGGACATCAAGTAATTTTGTTGTCACTCCTCTTGGCACATCACCAATATCCATCCCTAATTCATCCTGGAATCCCAAAGGAAGTTCCCAGGGGTATTTTTCAGGAGTGCCATGACAGTCGGCGCACTCAACTTCAACCGCTCCTAGTGTTGTGCCATCAATATTTCCATTTCCGTGCATTGATATTGTTGTATGGCAGTCCTGGCAGAGCAGGTTGCCGTCAGGGTTCCCGTCGCGGCTTTTAATTTGGTGATGAACATCATCTTTGATATACTGATATCTTTTACCATGAAGTTTTGGTTCACTGCTGCCATCAGAATTCCACGGAGTATCGTAAGCCGATTCAATCATTCCGAGATATGAAACACCAATACGTTTACCGCGATTATGGCAGGTTGTACATTGCTCAGAAGGTATTCCAGAATATGTTTTACCGTTAACTTTTACCTTTGCTTTTCGGGATGACTGAATGGAGTGGACAAGCAGGTGGCCGGTTTTATCTTTTGAAATTGCCGCGTCGTTACCTTCATACAAGCCTTCATCAGTATATGGAATATGGCAGGCAGCACATCCCATTCCGCGATAGTCACCTCTCCTTTGTTTTCCTCTCACACCAACATGACAACGCAGGCATTCTCCGCGTAAATACGTAAAAACGGCCTGTTCTGGATGTTCTGCAAGTAAGGAAGTGTCTGTGGATGGTAACTCGGACAGTTTCTCGGGAAAGACTTGCGGATATTTTTTCATCAGCTTGTGCATATAGTCTTTATATTCATCAGCGCCCCACCTTGGAATAGGTCCATCGGGATCGTCAAGGTTGTAATTACCCCATTTTACTTCATATCCCTCAAGAGCACCCCAGCCCCAGGTAGCACCCTGAATTTTACCTGCTTCAGTTTGCATCAGATTGCGATGAAGATTGTAAACGTGGTCCTCGTGACATTTCCCGCAGGTACGGTCGTTTGTCCACATTGACCCGGGATGTATAACCATATCCTTGTGGGCAAGTTCTTTATTGTTTTCTTCATTAGGGTTTCCATAATGGCACACTACACAACCATTTGGGTCGCCTTCATCTCTGCCCTCCTTATAAATTGCCTGCATCATCTTTGAATCGTGTTGCCTGATAGGCTCAATACCTTCATGACAGGTCAGACAACCCTTGCCTTCAGCAGGAAAGGATTGATTAACTGTTGAGTTTTTTACAGTACCAGGCTGTAAAATATCATCATCTGCAGAATTCATTTCAAATGCCAGAATGAAGACAGGAATAAGTATGAACGACAATAATTTTAACTTTGTAAAAAACTTCATTTAATTAAATTTGAAAGTTGATTTAATCTTTGTTCCAATACTTTTTTTGTATCGGAATCATTTTCATAGTTAACTGCACTTTCCAAATCCGGAATAGCATCTGTATATTCTGTTTTAACAAGATAGTCGGCTGCCTTTAGCCTGACATTTTTTGATTTATGTCTTAACAATCCAATTGACCATCGAATAGATGGCCTTGACCGAATTGAATAAAGATTGTCAATTGCACTGATTACAACAAATTCGTCGTCACTAAAAAGTTTCCAGAAGTTTTCCGTTTCAAATGATTTTGTCGGAGGGAAATATAGAATTTCACGATCGTTAATTTGCGGTCTGACTACTGTTTCTGGATATGATATCAATTCTGTACTAGCTACATACCTTGCCATACGTGGGACTATCCATCTCATTCCTGCGGTCGCTTCGGGATGCCCGACAGACACAAATACTTTTCCTTTTCCATAAGTTGAAGTTAAAAAGGCGGGTTTACCAGGAGTAAGTCCTTTCGGATCACCTTTATGAGTTGCAATATCAGTGGTTATTTTGCCAAGAATATTCATACTTTCCGGTTCATAAACATCGTAAATCGGACCATCATAATACTGAACAAAAAACTTGTCCTGTCCTTTTAATTCCGGGAATATTTCAGCTCCTTCTTCCGTGAGTTCAAGACCAATCAATCCTCTGCCACGATTGTAATGAAATCTGTATGTATGTGCTTTGATAATTTTCAGACTAGGATATCCATCAGTTGTAGCAAACAGATAGCCACCTGCACAGATACCGACAATCCCTTTTCCGCCAGCAGCAAATTTTTGTACTTTTTCGATGGCAAGTTGCCCAAGATTATTGTATTCCTTACTGCCGCTTCCTCCCGGAAAAATAAGAACATCATAATTGTCAAGAATTCCGTTTTGTATTTCATAAGCCGAAACAGAACTCCCTTTTATTCCTGTATCAATTTTTAATGCCTCAAGGGTTTCAAGAACACATACCGCACTTGCTCCGTTACCGTCAAAAACGCCGACATTCAATAGTTTTGGGCGATTATCCTGATTTTTTGAAACACTACTGTTATTTTCGTTGCATCCGGTGAAAAATATGGCCACTACAATAAAAACAAAAATGTATCGCACAGGCCGATAAAAATATTTCATTATTTTAATAGTTTTTGTTTAATACTGAACACTATTATTAATCTCATTTTTAAATGCGGTTTTATAAAGCAAATTCACTTTAACATCAACCGCATCATAATAGCTCTGCAATTCTTCATAATTAATACTTTCTTTCCGCCAATTATCCAACCGTTTTTCTCCTTCATACAATATCATATCTTCAACAGGTTTGATAACCTGCATAATTCCCGTATTATCCCTGTTTATCAATGCATTTATATTAATGTAGTAATTGCTGTGAGAACCTAGTCTATATGAATAGACTTCTTTTTTAAGCTCCAGTGCATAATGGCAAAGCAGGGCATCCTTAATGCTGTCATTATATATTACAACCTGTGGCAATATACCTTCATCATTTAGCCATACCGGTATTGTAACGGTTGTCAGCGGGAAACCAAGCATTGTCCACATTGTTGTGAAAGCAGGGTCTTCTCCTTTTTTAACTCCCTGAACAATGCAGGATGATGCGCTTCCACTGCGTGGAATAAAATCCTTAAAAAAGACTATCTTCTCAGTATTCTCAGGTAAATTACCATATTCGGCAACAAGGTCGGTACCTGTGAGAGAGTGATTCAGATTTCTCGAAATGTCATTAACAAAAGTCCTATATGTTAGGTCATCTTTAGCAATAGCATTTCTTAAAACATTATCAGCAGTAACATACCGGACATATCCTGCTCCCTTACCCATTTCGCCTGTAAATGAATAATTTGTTCGGATAAGATATCCATAAGGAGCTGCTTTAGAATCGTTTGCATCAATTTTTACATATTTAAAATTACCAAGTTCAAAATATGCAGCACCACCTTCTGCATCAATTACCCCAAAATTGGCTTCAAGTCGGTAAGGTTTTTTGCGTTTATCGAGGAACCTTTCAAAATCTTCAATTGTTGCACACTTCTGTAGAGCTTCTTTCATCAAACGTCCTTCAAAACCAGTTTGCTCAATAGTATCATTATTAAGATTATAGCTTGCCGAATTCATTATTGCAAAACCCGCACTATTATATCCAATCCAGATACTTTTATTGGAAGTATCAACTGAGTTTACTAATCCTACACAGGAATACTTTCCGTCATCAAGAATTACTATTTTATTATTGGTAGCCCAGGTGTCGCGGTGCTTTAGTAAAAGAGGCCTCCCGTCTTTTGTATATTTTCCTGAGATAACTGCAGTTGTGCAACTAAAAACATTTAAATAGGATAAGACCAAGATTGTAAGATAAAATACTCTTTTCATAAGTTCAGATTTTCAGATTAGCAAATTGACAATTTTATGTTGAGTTTATGATATTATTGAACTATAAAAGTAACAATAATTCTTAACATAGCTTTTAATCTCTATTTCCTAAGCATAACCCGAAATGTTGTTCCTTTTCCTACGGCTGAGGATTTGACAAATATTTTACCTTTGTGGTACTCTTTAATTATTCTTTTGGCAAGCGAAAGGCCAAGCCCCCAGCCTCTTTTTTTGCTGGTGTATCCTGGATTGAAAATAGTTTTGAACTCTGATTTATGTATTCCTTTCCCGTTATCTGTTATATCTATCGTTACATAGTGTTCATCTTCTGAAATATTAATGTCAATTTTACCCTCTCCACCAATAGCATCAATAGCATTTTTAGATAGATTTTCAATGACCCAGTCAAACAGATGCAGATTAATGGGTGCATAAATTTCTTCATCTTCAGCCCTGTTAACAGAAAATATAACTCTTTTGGATGATCGTGTGCGGAGGTATGAAATGTCTCTGTAAATTACCGCAATAATATTTTCTTTTTTCAGGATTGGCGTCGAACCTATTTTTGAGAATCTGTCGGTTATTTTATGCAGACGGTCAATATCTTTTTTGAGTTCATCAATTGTCTCGCTTTCGTGGCCTTCCAGTTTAAGAAGCTCAATCCAGGCAATCATTGACGATATTGGTGTTCCGAGTTGGTGAGCTGTCTCTTTTGCCAGCCCGACCCAGACCTGATTTTGCTCTGACCTGCGGGCTGAACTAAAAAACACATAAGCAATGAAAAGAAACAGCCCGATTATTCCAAGCTGGAAATAAGGAAAGTACATCAGGCGGGTAAGAAGTTCTGAGCTTTGATAAAAGATATAGCGCTTTCCCTGATCAGCCAGTTCAATTTCAATGGGGTCATTGTCGCTTGCCATATCTTCCAGAGTCTTTTGCAGATAGCTCGAGTCGGCAGCTTTTTTCGGGTTGAGCTGACCGTATTGAAGCACCTTAGTCTGTGTGCTATCTGTAATGATTACCGGAACTGAAGCTGAATTAAGCACAATTTCTGAAAAAAACGACTCGATAAGGTCTTCAAGTACAATCCTTAACTCGATAAATAACTTTGAATCTTTATAATAGAGATATAGGTTTTTACCTGGTAGATAATTTATTTCGACCGGGGGATAAATTGTAAATTCTCTTCGCAATCTACCTGTGAGAGTCTTGACCGTGTCAGGATTAAAATCAACGTTTCTGGCAGATTCTATTGTGTCGGCATCATCGGTTAAAATAACAGGAACAGTTGAGTTACCCCTTATCAGATTCATATAAAATGTAAGCGATTGTGAGGTTGTATCCATGGAAATGTACTTATAAGCTTCGGCAAGTATTTCAGCTTTTTTCCTCTCTTCGTCTTCGAGTTGCTTGAAAAATTTGTCAGTATAATTTACCAGATCAGCCTTGCGCTGAATAGCCTCAGCCCAGATCCTCACGTTGGCCCGCTGATCTTTAGCAATGTGCTTTACAAGAATATTTGTATACCATAGCGAAACTGCAACAATGAGTACTGCCAGGGTGAACAACCCCCATTTCCAACGCTTTTTTTTTGAATATATATTCAATGCCTTCAAATTAATTCTTTTGCAATAACGTTAAATAAAAGTACTTATTTCCTGAATCCTTAAATCAATAAGTGTACAAAAATAGTTTTTTTAGGGATATGAGGTGTTATATGAAATATAGTGTAAATATTTCTTCACAGTTGCAAACTGTGAAGAACACTGTAAGGAT
>JAOZOC010000206.1:1535-6244 GCA_029933495.1 Bacteroidales bacterium | reverse complement strand
ATATGCTTGCCAATATTACGTGCATCTTCTATCAAATTATCGTCTATTGCTAAGTTTGTTGCCATATTATATAATTTTTTGCTGCAAAGTTACACAAAACAATGTGTAAAAACAAATGTTTTTTTGTGTAGAATAATTCTTTACTACTCCATATATCCCCATTCGATACTTCTAGTTTATGATTATTTTATCCCGAATAAAATCAGGAAAATATTTATTTATTTGTATTTATCAGTAAATGGTATATTCTATACTTTTGTCAAAAATAAAAATAATGATTTATACAGAGATATCGCTCGAAGAACTAAATAGAACAAGCAAGGGCACGATGATAGAGCATCTTGGAATTGAGTATCTTGAAATGAAAGATGGTTATGTAAAAGCAAAGATGCCCGTTGACCACCGAACATGGCAGCCCTATAAAATTCTTCATGGAGGTGCAAGTATAGCTCTTGCTGAAACAATTGCAAGCGTTGGTTCTGCTGCTATAGTCGATTTGAATAAGAATGATGTCAAAGGGGCATCGGTAACTGCAAATCACCTGGGATCAGTCTCAAATGGTTATGTTTATGCAACTGCAAATCTGATTCACAGGGGTAAAATAACCCACGTATGGGATGTTAAAGTGACTGATGAGAGAGATAAAAATATCTCGGTGGTTCGTTTGACAATTATGATAATTCCTAAATAAATTAAAAGCAGAAAAGTAGTGCAGAAACTGTTAAAGATTATTGATAGTTGTTTCAGGAAGAATATTCCCTTTGTTAGCTTTCGGTATCCAAATGAGAAGAAGATTTTTACATGGGTACAGATTTCGGGAAAGATTATCTATGTTGAAAATGCCGGTGAAGTGATTAACAAATCAGGATTTGTATATGCTCCTTTCCATCGCAAGACAAATTTTCCTGTTGTCTTTTTTGAACCCGAAATTATTATTGAAGATGAGAATATTGTAGATTCATTGTTAAAAAAGATTGAGAATTCAGACCCTCTTTATCCAAACTATGAAATTAATAAACCTGAAGAAACAGACAAGCAAGAGTATCTGACTCAGGCTCACAAGTTTATTAATTCATTTGATGAGAATTTTCAAAAAGCTGTATTGTCGAGAGTTAAGATTATTGAGAAAAAGGATATTGACACCGGAAAATTATTTCTGGAATTGAAAAACAAATATCCCCGGGCTTTTTGTCATCTTATCCATATTCCGGGTGCAGGAACGTGGGCAGGAGCCACACCGGAAACTTTAATCCGCACCAATCCTGAAATAGCAAAAACTGCATCTATCGCGGGGACACTACCGGCAAACGAAAAAACAAAATGGCATTCCAAAGAATCCGAAGAGCAGCAGATAGTAACTGATTATATTGAAAATTTGTTGAAAGAGTTCAAAATTAAATCCTACAAAAAAGAGAAAACAGAGACAATTAAAGCAGGTAATGCACTTCATTTGTCAACAGGATTTCAATTCCCAACATCTGAATTACGGGGAAATATTGCCGGGTTTATAGAAAAACTACACCCAACACCGGCCGTATGCGGGTCTCCGAAAGAAAAAGCTCTGAATCTTATTCTTGAAACAGAAAGACATAACAGGGAGTATTATTCCGGCTTTCTGGGAACAGTGAATATGAAAACAAATACCGACCTGTTTGTAAATTTGCGTTGTATGAAAATTTTGCCGGACAGACTAGCACTGTTTGTTGGAGGTGGATTAACAAAAGGCTCCGTTCCTGAAAAAGAGTGGGAAGAAACGGTTTTGAAGACGGAGACATTGTTAGCATTGTTATAAGACCTGACCTGGATAAACCCACACAGGCAAGCTCAGAAAAGACAAATTTCAAAACTCAAAATATTAAATACAAAAACAATAAAAATAAGGGATTACAGGTACTGAAGACCAGTTAGGTCTCACTAAAGATAATTTTTTTATCATATCTATTCCTTTTAATATAATTTCCCGACATTTGCCACGGTAAAACATTGTTGATAAAGCCGTATGACATCCGATAAAAAAAACATAGCGCTACTTACAGAAATCTTTGTCAAAAAAGGATTGAAGCATATCGTAATTTCTCCGGGTTCGCGCAACGCTCCTATAATCATATCTTTCGCAAACCATCCCGATGTTGAGGCTTTAAGTATCGTAGATGAACGTAGTGCCGGTTTTTTTGCCCTGGGAATGGCTCAACAAACAAAACAAACTGTTGCCATTGCCTGCACTTCAGGATCTGCTGCCCTCAATTATGCGCCTGCAATCGCTGAGGCCTGTTATCAAAAAATTCCATTACTTGTACTCACTGCTGACAGACCTCCGGATATGATTGATATGGGCGACGGACAGACTATCAGGCAAAAAAATGTTTATGCAAATTATATTAAAAATAGCTTTGAACTACCTTTAGAGATAAATACAGAACAGGAATTAAAAAAAGGTGCTGATTTAATTAACGAAGCAATAAATCTGACAATGCATCCAGATTCCGGGCCTGTGCATATCAATATCCCATTTGCAGAGCCTATTTATAATCAGGTTGAAAGTCACTTTTCTGAAATCAGAGTTTTTGATAATAAGACAGGGAATAAAAATCTTCCAGAAGCTGACATTCACTATTTTTCAGAAATATGGAACAAAAGCCGCAAAAAACTCCTGATTGCAGGAATGATGAATGAAAACAAAAATCTTTCAGGACTGCTTAAAAAAATTACAGCAGACGAATCTGTTTTTTTGCTAACCGAAACCACATCAAATATTGATGAGGGGGTTGCCTGCTCCTGTATTGATAAAATCGTTTCAACCATAACCGAAGATGAGACAGCACAATTTCAGCCCGACCTGCTTATCACTTTTGGAGGACATGTTATTTCGAGGGTTATTAAACAATTTATTCGTAAAAACAGACCGGCTCACCACTGGCATATTGATCCCGTTGAAACAAAAATGGACACTTACCATTGCCTTTCTGCCGGTATTCCTCTCTTACCGGAAACATTTTTTGAACAACTGCTTCCTAACAGAATTCTTATTGAGAACAGTTATAAAAATCTGTGGATAGAAAAAAGCAAGCACTCCGAACATAAGCACATAAAATATTTAGCTTCTGCCGGGTATTCCGATCTTAAAGTATTTGAAACACTGCTCCGCCATATTCCCGAAGGAAGTAACCTGCAACTGGGTAACAGCACACCTGTTCGCTATGCTCAACTTTTCAAACCGTTTAAAAAGCTCTTCTATAACTCAAACAGGGGCACAAGCGGAATTGACGGAACAGTCTCAACGGCAGCAGGTGCGGCTTATACCTCAGAAAACCCAACGACTTTGATAACCGGTGACCTTGCATTCTTCTATGATTCAAATGCTTTGATGAACAATTATCTGAGCAAAAATCTAAGAATTATCATCATCAATAATTCCGGTGGAGGAATCTTTAGATTTATTGAGGGCCCGGATACAACCGGAAAATTAGAGCAATTCTTTGAAGCAAAACACAACTTTAAAGCCGAATATATTGCAAAAGCTTACGGCGTCCCATATTATGCCACAACCAATCTTTCAGAATTAGAAAGCATTCTAAAAACATTTTATTTGCTCCAAAACGACAAACCTGCTATTCTTGAAATATTCACACCGAATGAAATAAATGCAAAGATATTAAGAGATTATTTTAATTTTCTTAGAGGTGAGTTGCGGATTGGCTAACCTGCAAGATATTGAAAGGATAGTGTCCCGGAAAGCTCCTTTCATATTTTAAATCAGACTTCGACTTCGCCCAGTCTTACAATGGTTGTTAACTGCTTTTTGGACAGCCCAAAATTTTGTGAATTATGTTGATATGACCCAACTTCATCAGCGTTCAAACCCATCTACAGTTGCAATTTCCTCGGGTTGAAAAACTTTTATAATTCCTCTAACAAAGAAAAATAGTAATTTTGAGCAAAAATAATAATCGAACAAAAATGAACTCTAAACGCAACTGGCAACCCCTAAAACAATACAGCGATATCCTGTTTGAAATATGGGAGGATATTGCAAAGATTACAATCAACCGACCTGAAGTACTCAATGCATTTCGCCCAACAACAGTATCGGAGATAAGCGATGCCCTAAGGATATGTCGCGAAAATCCAGATATTTATGTTGTGGTATTAACCGGTGCAGGCGACCGCGCATTTTGCAGCGGCGGCGACCAGAATTATAAAAGCAAGGGCGGATACCTTGATAAAGACGGTGTGCCGAGGCTTAATGTCCTTGATGTGCAGAAACAGATACGTTCACTTCCCAAACCTGTTATTGCAATGGTAAATGGTTATGCAATAGGTGGCGGCCATGTGTTACACGTAATGTGCGATCTTACCATTGCTTCCGAAAATGCTATATTTGGTCAGACAGGACCGAAAGTGGGTAGCTTTGATGCAGGTTTTGGTTCTTCATACCTTGCCCGACAAGTTGGTCAGAAAAAAGCCCGCGAAATCTGGTTTCTGAATCTTCAATATACAGCCAAAGAAGCCGAAAATATGGGAATGGTCAATAAGGTTGTCCCCCAGAAACAATTAGAAGACGCAACAGTAGAATGGGCACAGATAATGATGAAGCGAAGCCCGATGGCTCTGCGAATGATAAAAATGGGATTAAATGCCGAACTGGACGGACAAGCAGGCATTCAGGAACTGGCCGGAAATGCAACTCTATTATACTATATGACTGAAGA
>JAOZOC010000206.1:0-1435 GCA_029933495.1 Bacteroidales bacterium | reverse complement strand
GATGAATCTTAAACCCTGGATACAAGCCTTTCGCCTGCGGACATTGCCTCTGTCACTTTCAAGCATTGTCCTTGGATGTTTTCTTGCCCATTACGATGGCAGGTTTAACTGGAAAGTATGTATCCTTGCTATACTAACAACTCTGTTTCTTCAAATTTTGTCGAACCTTGCCAACGACTATGGCGACTCGAAACACGGTGTTGATAATTCACACAGGAAAGGACCCCAAAGAGCTGTTCAAAGTGGTGCAATTGCTCCAAAAAAAATGAAAGGGGTTGTGATTCTTTTCATGATTTTGTCATTTATCTCCGGTGTTTGGCTTATATATGAGGGCACTAAAGGAATCCCTGTTTTTACAATACTCATTTTCTTAATTGTTGGTATTGGGGCAATTGCAGCGGCCGTTAAATATACAATTGGCGATCACCCGTATGGCTATTCCGGATTTGGTGATCTGTTCGTATTTTTATTTTTCGGAATAACCGGGGTGGTAGGGACATATTATCTGAATACCCACTCATTAAACTGGCAAATTCTGCTACCTGCATCAGCAGCAGGGTTCTTAAGTACTGCCGTGCTAAATCTTAACAATATGCGCGATAGAGATAATGACAGGAAGACAGGAAAGCATACTCTTGTGGTTAAAATGGGAATTGAAAAGGCCAGATGGTATCATTTCTTTCTTTTGCTTGGCTCTGTAATTACCGGACTTGTATATATGCTTTTGAATTACCATTCGCCTTTTCAGATGCTGTTTTTGCTGACCATTCCTCTACTTTGGATTAATGTAGCAGTGGTTTTCAAAAACACTATCCCCGAAGATTTAGATCCATATCTTAAAAAACTTGCAATAACAAGTTTACTTTTTTCTCTTGCTTTCGGGATAGGATTGTTAATGTAAATTTTGAAAAACCAATTATGCCTAATAACGATATTATTCGCCGTATCCGCTACACATTCGACCTTAGCGACTCGAAAATGATTGAGATATTTGGCCTGGCCGATTTTCAGGTAACACGGGCACAAATCAGCGATTGGTTAAAAAAAGATGATGATCCGGAACATCAGCCTCTTTATGATAATCAACTCGCAGTATTCCTCAACGGATTGATTAACTATAAACGAGGCAAAAAAGATGGCGTGCAGCACAAACCGGAGAAGCGTTTAAATAATAATATCATTTTTAGAAAATTAATAATAGCTCTGAACTTGAAAAATGATGATGTTCTGGAGATTCTTGAGCTGGCCAATAAACACCTAAGCAAGCATGAACTGAGTGCATTTTTCCGCAATCCGAATCAAAATCAATATCGCCCTTGTAAAGATCAGGTCTTGCGTAATTTTCTTCAGGGTATGCAGATAAAGTACCACGATAACAAGAAATAATCTATGTTATGAAATCTGGTTATAGCGCATATTTTAAAAAGCATACTTT
>JAOZOC010000205.1 GCA_029933495.1 Bacteroidales bacterium | reverse complement strand
AAGGATTTCAAATCCTGTGTATATTTGGCTCTGGATTCGGAAATCCCGAACAGCCTGGTGGAATCGCCTGTTGACCAAAGGGTTGGTATCCCGTAGCAATCTGTTTTCAAGAGCCTTGCTCAGCTTTATAGCCTAAAAAATATATAGAAAATGCGACATAAATCAATACAACAATTACTTTGATTATTTTTATATATCTTTTCTCATTACTCCATTTTTCATCAAGAGAATCAAAAGATACAATCTTAAAATATCGTATGTAATTTAATACTATAAAGATAATTACCCCTGAAATAAAAATGAATATATTACCAAAGAAGTCTAATTTACCAAAAATCAAATTTATTAATGATACTAAACTTATAAATTGCAATAACGATAATGAAATAACTGCGTTACCCTCTTTACTTGCTCCGTAATCAAACCACTTGTCAAAAATCATAGCGATACGATAAAATATATAATCAAAGAAAACCAATATATTCATAATTCATTTAATTTTCATTATTGATTAAAACACCGTTAACAAAGTAATTATTACTGTTAGTAATCTTTGAAAAATTGTAAGTTTTCATAGATATGGCAATTTCATTGTTTATTCTTTGGGTAATATCTAATGCTGCAATCACCTCTATGATATTGAAATCGCCCTGCTCCAATGCCTGATGCCTTGCTTCGCGATGAGCCCAGACTTCATTGGCAATATCGTCATTGCTCATATATGTTCCGTCAGCAGAAGTGAAACCGCCAGTGTTACCATAAGGTGTTGACAGACTCTGAGAATCAAACAGGTGCTCAAATCCGGAATCCGGATTGACAATTGCCATCCATTTGTCTTTTGCTTCTATCGGTTGATTTGCCATAATAAAGTTGTAAAAAGGAACAAAGGTAATTAACTTTTGCATTTCAAATGCTGATGTTAAATGTGTCCGCGCTTGTAAACTTGGACTAGATTGGGATTTATACAATAAACCTAAAAGAATAATATAAAAAAAGCCCAATTGTCAATAGTAGATGAATATTATAGAGCCTTTTGTATTTTTTAAGATTATTAATTTCAATACTCTCGAAAATTAACAGGGACCTTTTCCTTTTGATGAGATATAAAAAAATTAAAAAACCGATAGCTATTGAAAGAAAGATATTATATTCATTTGGATAAACACCTTTAAATAAAAAAATCTCTAAAATAAAAAACAAGTTTGATGCAATTATAATACTTAACGCTTTTATAGAATATTTTTTACTTTCTTTTATACCGACTTTCGTATAGAAAACATTTATCTTATATAACAAAAATTTGATGTAATCCATTATTGATTATTCTTAATGTTGAGAATAAAAAGGTATTCTTTTTCGTTTGATAAAATAACCGTCAAAGTATCTGAACCAGACCTTTTTTTGAGGCTAACACCCGGTTTTACAATGTCCCCAAAATAAAAACTTTCTGAAGCTATGTTATACTTTATATCAAAATATACTTTTTTATTATCTGTAAATGTAATGTATTGAGCAAATTCCGCACCTCTCCATTCAATCGGATAATACTTTGCTAAAACTTTGCTATTAACACTATCATTAATACTCAATTCTTTGTACTCTTTAGCTAACTTATTATACATTTCCTCACCTTCATATATTGTAGATATGATTTTCCATACAGCAAAAATAAGAAACAAGACAATAAAAACTATGCTAATAATCGTTTTAGTTTTCATAGGAAAAAATCAATTTAAGATTAATTTGGTAATGTACTTCATCGGATTTCACCATAATTATAACCTGCTGAAATAATCCAAGGCGATAAAGAGCCTCCAAATGAGATAGACGTTGAAAAAATATAATTCCCCTTTACTTTATTCCAAGCAAATCCTATACTACCACCTATAAATGCACCTGCCCCAATCCAAACTTTATTTCTAAAACCAAATAAGTATTTTGTTTGAAAATCAGAAGGATTACCGGTATAATCAATTCTGGAATATTCAAATCCTGCGCTTGCTTCTGAACCTCCACCTCCGGCTAATCCAGAGTAGGGCAAAAACTTACCAATATCTTTTTCGACAAGAATAAAAAACCCTCTCCAATCCTTTTCAGCTCCAACAAACAACCCTCCAATATCACCTGAAATAGCTTCGGCTTCATAAAATTGATTGAATAATCCCATCGGGCCGATACCTGTTCCCGGAATAACCTCAAAAGGACTGCTTCGAAGTGTAATTGCAAAAAATTTCGCAATATCCTCCTCCACTAACTCACCCCCAGGCGGGTCACCATTAAAGCCGGCACCGTGGTACATCATTCCCCCACCTGATTTAGCAATTTCATTGTTTATTCTTTGGGTAATATTTAATGCTGCAATCACCTCTATGATATTGAAATCGCCCTGCTCCAATGCCTGATGCCTTGCTTCGCGATGTGCCCAGGCTTCTTTGGCTAATTCGTCGTTGGTGTAAAATCTGCCGTCAGCGGAAGTGAAACCGCCGGTGTTACCATAAGGTGTTGACAGGCTCTGCGAATCAAACAGGTGCTCAAATCCGGCATCCGGAGCCGGAAATATTCCTCCGAGAATATACTCCGCACTGAAGTAGCCGTTAGGATCAGGTACGAGAAAGCCTTCTATGGAAGGATAGTAAACACAGACATTCTCATCTTCGTCCTGTTTCATTCCAACAGGATTACTTACTGGCTGCAATATATTGAAATGCTTGTTCATAGATTATGTCCAAGGTTAATCCGTTTTCGGTGCTAAGGTATGATTTTTTTTAATATTAAAGGCTGCCTGCCTGTTTTGCCTATCTGTTAGTATGTTTTCCGAGCGTGGACGCTCTGCGCATTGTGGAGTAAAAAGGCTTGCCAATGTACCGGAAACTACCGTTGGTTACCTGCTTGGCGAAACAGCCGACAAAGATTTATTAAAAGATCCTGCTATGCTTAAACGATTAAACGAGATTGGCAAAATGAACAAGGAGGATAAAACGCACATCCTTCACGTGCTGGACGGGTTTATTAAATCTGTTAAGTTTAAGAATATTGTAGCATTGTAAAATAAAAAACCTGATTAATCAGGCTTTTCTGTTATTTAATATCTAATAGACTCTTTATATAAACTGGTCCAAAAAAAAGAAATGATGTTGTTGCTAAGAAAAATATAAGGGTAAACAACATTGATAATCGGTGATTATTAAAAAATCTTGGTTTTTCTTTTACTAATCGTTTTCCTTTTCCTGTTCTATAAAACACAAAATAGTTTACAACCAAAATTGCAACAAATATTCCAACCATTACATAGTTAGACATATTATAGTTAGCTACACAAGCTGAAATTATACTTAATAAACCATTTACTAAAAGCGATAATGAAAAGCTTAAGGTAAAGACAACCGTTGAATGAGGTTGATCATCAGGTAATACCTTTGTGTAAAAAAGATAATAATAATAATAAAATACATTAATCATTGTCCATAATTTTGATAGAAGTAATACCAAGCACCTTCGTTGGATTGTGATGGTGGACCAACCTGACTCTCCCAACGATTATACCAGAAATTAAACTTAAATTCTTGATATGCATCAATTGTTGTAATCGCACGTCCTAGTTCCCAACCCACACCCCAAGCAGCTCCAAAAATACCACCAAAGGTTGAAATGGCATTTGTACCCTGTTCTGCAACCATCCAACTAGTGCCCATTACTCCATCTGCATAATCTCTCTGTATTGAATAAGCATTCCAAGCACCTAGCACACGACCTCCCCACTTAATTGCATTGGATGTCGTTTTGCCAAACTTATTTTTTCCTCCTGTAAATCCATTTCTGCCCCAAGTTTGTTTGTACATTTTAAAATTTTTACCCATCCATATACCATATGTCTTACTATAAAACATTTCGCTTCCAATAGAAGTTACCACTCCTGAATATGCTTCCCAACTACCACCCCCACCAGCTTCACCACCGTCCAGTCCCGGCCCATCATACATCATTCCCCCACCTGCATTAGCAATTTCATTGTTTATTCTTTGGGTAATATCTAATGCTGCAATCACCTCTATGATATTGAAATCGCCCTGCTCCAACTCTTTTATTTGTGCCTTTAGCTTTGATATTTCTCCCGTTTCTTGTTTCATTTTACGCAATTTAGGTATTGGGTCAACTCCATGTGCCTTGGGATTAATTGATGCAAAGCTAGGCATCCATTCCAAAATCCCTGACTTGCTTTTTATTCCGTAAATCCGTCTGGCCTGTTCTCTCGTTATCTGGCCGGACAAGACCAATCTTTATAATCTAAGCTTGACCCTAACTTGTTTCGGGGAATATCAAGGTTAGGACTTTTTACCAGACACCTCCAAAAAAACAAAATACTTTGCTTTTTCTATATTTTCCGAATTCCCGGAAATTCCTTATGAATTCCGTTTGGAGGCTCAGGCTCAACTTAGTTGTTGCTTTTCCCCCGTAATTTAGATAGTTTATCTTCCGATTCTAATATACTTTTAAATATATAAGTATTTAATCTATCCGTAAAGATTATTTTTCTATTTTGATTTTCACTAATAAATTCAACTATAATATAATTTTTTGATTTATATACATATACATTAGATTCTTCTATCTTTTTTATAATTTCTCTATTATTATATTTAAGATTAACTTGATACTGTAAATTCAATAATTGATGTCTTTCATTATCTTTTGTAAAATTAAAATGTAAAGAATGTAGTTCTCCTTTATACATTAAAATGTGCAATGTATCGTTTATTAATTCAAAACCTTCAATTGGGATTAAATAGTTATTTGCTAATGAATCCTTTTCTGATACTGCTATGATATAATCTAATGGTAACCATGCCCCAGATGATGCTTGACTTGAGCAATTAGTGTTTAATAATCCTATAAATAAAAACAAAAAAATGTATTTCATAAGTATATCATTTATTTTATTTCCCAAAACCATATTCCACTACCTAGATAATAACCAGATCCTGTGTTTCCTTTATTAAATAAATCAATATGTCCAATGCCTCCTCTAGGAGGAACTATATAAATAATACCATTTTGATTCCAATATTTGCTTTCAAAAGCCTCCTGAGATACAATTATCGGCTTACCAAATTCCATCCATAACCAATCAGCTAAACTTTTAGCACCTCTAGGATATCCTTCAGAAGTTAATGGTCCTGTTCTATAATTAATCATATCAACACCGGATTTCTGTAAACAATAACCAAGCCTTATCGCACATTGGTTATAAGCATAAGAATCTGAACTTGGGTGTTGATGTTTCCCGTTAATATCATGTGGGTATTTCAACCATAATATAGAAAAAGACGGAAATGTTCTCCCACCACCATCTTCACCACCGTCCAGTCCCGGCCCATCATACATCATTCCCCCACCTGCATTAGCAATTTCATTGTTTATTCTTTGGGTAATATCTAATGCTGCAATCACCTCTATGATATTGAAATCGCCCTGCTCCAATGCCTGATGCCTTGCTTCGCGATGTGCCCAGGCTTCTTTGGCTAATTCGTCGTTGGTGTAAAATCTGCCGTCAGCGGAAGTGAAACCGCCGGTGTTACCATAAGGTGTTGACAGGCTCTGCGAATCAAACAGGTGCTCAAATCCGGCATCCGGAGCCGGAAATATTCCTCCGAGAATATACTCCGCACTGAAGTAGCCGTTAGGATCAGGTACGAGAAAGCCTTCTATGGAAGGATAGTAAACACAGACATTCTCATCTTCGTCCTGTTTCATTCCAACAGGATTACTTACTGGCTGCAATATATTGAAATGCTTGTTCATAGATTATGTCCAAGGTTAATCCGTTTTCGGTGCTAAGGTATGATTTTTTTTAATATTAAAGGCTGCCTGCCTGTTTTGCCTATCTGTTAGTATGTTTTCCGAGCGTGGACGCTCTGCGCATTGTGGAGTAAAAAGGCTTGCCAATGTACCGGAAACTACCGTTGGTTACCTGCTTGGCGAAACAGCCGACAAAGATTTATTAAAAGATCCTGCTATGCTTAAACGATTAAACGAGATTGGCAAAATGAACAAGGAGGATAAAACGCACATCCTTCACGTGCTGGACGGGTTTATTAAATCTGTTAAGTTTAAGAATATTGTAGCATTGTAAAATAAAAAACCTGATTAATCAGGCTTTTCTGTTATTTAATATCTAATAGACTCTTTATATAAACTGGTCCAAAAAAAAGAAATGATGTTGTTGCTAAGAAAAATATAAGGGTAAA
>JAOZOC010000204.1 GCA_029933495.1 Bacteroidales bacterium | reverse complement strand
ATTATGTATCCTGCATATAGAGCAAATTAAAATTTTATCGGATCACTTTTTTTTCAATAGAACTTCTAATATGAGTTGTATCCATTAAAGCTACGAAGAAATATCAGAATTGTCAAAAATATTTTTCTCATAAATAATAGGGATGATAGGACGAAAAGTTCCGGATTAACCAACACACCGGTCTGCGTTAAAATCCGGAACAGCCTGGGAATTCTTACACACTCCGGTTACTTCTTAATCAGTTCAAGTCCCTCCAATGCTGACGCATCATTTGGAGTATTCAGCAATACTTTGTGGAATAGCACTTCTGCCTCTCTTGTCTTGCCAACTTTAAAATTAGTCCAGGCATACATCAATAGGGCATCGTGGTCGAAAGGAAAAAGGTTTACAACCTTTTCAAAATATTTTGAAGCTGTAGCATAATCTTCATTACCATAATAAATAGAGCCGAGCCGATAGTTTGCTGTAACATTTTGAGGATCAAGGGCTAAAATATTATTATATTGCTTTTTTACTAATTCCCATTTACCAATTGCAGAGGCAGGATATACATATCCTAACTTTGCCTCAATCGACATAGGTTTCAGAGTAATTGCCTTTTGATAAAAAGATAAAGACTCAGTAAAAAATCCGGACATATAGGACAACCATCCAAGTCGCAAATTTATTTCATACGAATTTTCATCATAAACCTTCTTCAAACCGTCAATTGCATTTGAATACTCACCCTTATACTCATCCGTATAGCTTTGGGTGAAAGCGGTTTGGATAGCATCAAAATCCTGAGTGTAAGAATATGTGCCTATAAATAAACCCGTTAAAGTTAAAATAATGGTTTTAAATAATCTCATCTTATTCTACAATTTAATTTTATTTTAATTAATCAAAAACGTTGCTAAAGTAATAATATTATTCCTTAAAGATATTTATCTTTGGGCAATATTTATTATATCGTTGGGTTTATAGGCAAGCTAACATTAGCAACAATACAGCATAGAGAAAATGAAAAATTTGTTACTTTTATTAATATCATTATTTTCCTTTACAATACAAGCTTCCGGACAGAATGTTGTAATTAACGAATTCATGTCGGACAATGAAACAACTATTCCCGACGAAGATGGTGATTTTAAAGATTGGATAGAGTTATACAATAATAGCGAATCTACTATTAGTCTTTTGGATTACAGCTTATCCGACGACTTTAATAATCTTGACAAATGGACATTCCCTCAAAAATCAATTCAGCCTCATGATTTTTTGTTAATATTTGCATCTGGTAAAAACAGACTAGATACCAATGAATTACATACGAACTTCAAGATTTCTTCAGGTGGTGAAAAAATCTTTTTATCCGACAACTATGGTGCATTGATTGACGAGACTGTTTCGGTTAGTTTATCTCCCGACGAAACATATGGCCGGACACCTGATGGAAGCACAAACTGGATAAAGATAAGCACTCCTAGTCCAAACAGTTCAAATAATACAGCAAATCAACTTCTGTTTTCTAATCAGGAAGGGTTCTATACATCACCATTCTACCAAACCATCACCTCATTGACAGGAGATACAATTTATTACTCTTTAGATGGTAGCTTGCCTGATAAAAATTCAACTATCTATGCGGATTCCATTTTTATTGATTACAAAACTTATGCACCAAATGTTTTTTCTGAAATACCAACTACCCCAGAACAAAATTTAATTACTCACAAAGCCTGGGAATCGCCAGGCATAGTGCTTGATAAAGCAACAATTCTAAGGTGTGCTTCTTATCATAATGGAATAAGAACAAGCAAAGTATATACCAAATCCTTTTTTGTTGATGATGAAATTTTTAGCAAGTACACTATTCCTGTGATCTCATTAATTACTGATGGGGATAACCTGTTTAATCCTGATAGTGGAATTTATGTTCCAGGGGTTCATTATGATCCTAACAATCCTGATTATACTGGTAATTATTTTGAAAGTGGTGATGAATGGGAAAGACCGGTACATATTGAATATTTTGAAAACAATGGAGTACCTGGCTTTGCACAAGATGCCGGTATCAGAATACACGGAGGGAAAACACGACATGCTGCCCAAAAATCGCTTCGTTTATATGCAAGAAAGGAATATGGAGAGAAATACTTCAATTATAAATTATTACCTCAAAGACAAACTACTGAATACAAGCGGTTTATTTTAAGAACTACAATGGGAGCCTATGGTGGTCAAACCATCTTTAAGGATGCTCTGGCACAAGATATATCAAAAAGTTTAAATATTGATTACCAAAATTTTCAACCTGTTATTGTATATTTAAATGGGGAATATTGGGGAATACATACATTAAGAGATCGAATTGATGATAGATATATTGAATATACACACAATATTGATAATGACTCTGTTGAATTTAAGACATGGAATAATGCACATTATAAAAACTTAATAGATTTTATTGAATCGAATGACTTGTCGTACAACAACAACTATGAATATGTAAAAACACAAATAGATATTGATAATTATATTGATTATACTATTTCCGAGCAATTTTTTGCAAATTATGACTGGCCTGGAAATAATATGAAGCTCTGGAGGCCTATATCTGTTACTGGTAAATGGAGATGGATTTTGTTCGATTTAGATGATGGATTTAAAAACGAAAGCAGAAATATGCTAATCCATACAACAATGAATGACACTAGTATTCATTGGCCAAACCCTCCTGCCTCTACATTTCTATTTCGAAATTTACTAAAAAGTGCTATCTTTAGAAACCACTATATTACAAGGTATGCTGAAATTCTGAATCAGGATTTTAGTGACTCCAATATGATGAATAAGCTTGACACAATAAAAAAGATGTATGAGCCCGAAGTCTCTGGTCATATTTCCAGATGGAATTATCCCGATAGTTATGATAGATGGGAGAATGATATCAAAAATGAGCTAATACAATTTATTAAAAACAGACCTTGCTATGTGGAAAGAAATATCATAGAATTTTTCAATTTAACTGAGTTTGGATTCTCTTGTTCCTCAAATACTGATAATACCGTTACCAAAAATAATATAATTGTTGCTTCAAATCCTAATAATGGGACCTTCTATATTTACAGCAATTCTTCAGATATTAATAATGCGCAGATAACAATTACTAATATTAATGGAAAAGATGTATATAATGAGAGTAATGTCTCTTTGACGAAAAATAGACATAAATACTTTAATTTAA
This sequence comes from Bacteroidales bacterium, assembly GCA_029933495.1. GTDB lineage: Bacteria > Bacteroidota > Bacteroidia > Bacteroidales > JAADJA01 > JAADJA01. Next base: position 3,022 of record JAOZOC010000204.1, on the reverse strand, counting down.
ATCACTTACTAAGTAATATTTATATTTTGCAGGTTGTTTCAAATGATTTCCATAGCCAAACCAAAATAATTATTATTAATTATTAAGCAGGATTATAACATCGTTACAGACCCGTGCAGATAGTCATTTTCATTTATTAATTACAACCAGCCTAATAAGATCAGTCGATTGCCCTGATTTTAATCTACACAGATAAACTCCATTCGAAAACCTATTCCCATTAACATTCGTCAAATCAACAGTAACACTGTTTTCACCTGGAGATAACATCTTATTGGTAAAAATAGTTTTAACAATATTTCCATTCAAATCGAAAATATCAAGAGATGCTTCGACTCCCTTATTGTTATAAAAAACAAATGTGGCTTTGTCTGATGCAGGATTCGGGTTGCAATAGAACTGATTGACTCCTTCAAAGCTGCTCACATTATTGTTTGATGTTATCACGCCGTCCAAACCGAAAAAGTCGAGAATACGGGCAAGAAGTGCTTTTCTTGTTGATGGAAACAAGTTATCATCAAGTCCGCCAAAGTCAATAGTTGAAGCGACCGTTTTATACTCGATGGCATTATTTGCAACCATAAATGCGTAACTATCATTGTTTCCGGTTATGATTGTATAAGCAAACCCCAGGGGAACAAGATGATAGTTAAACATTTGCATTTCACCCGAATAGCTGAAGATCATATCATTGGTAAAAGTTCCCGGAACTCCAAAAACAGAGTCGGCAAGATGCCAACCAATATATTGAATATCAACATTGAACATAGGGTGAACTACTGTTTGCGGATCATCAGACCAGGTCAGACCACCTTCCATATAAATATTTCCTCCATTATCCAGAAATCCGGCAAGCACCTCACCCTGAGATTCAGTCAGAACATAATTTCCGTATTTTCTTCCTAAAACAACTATCAGGTTCTCATAATCATCCATTACATCCGGAAAATCGGTTGAGTAGCCATAATTAACATCCAGCTCTTCGAGAGTTGACACAATTACAGGGCCTGAGAGTAGTTCAGGGTCCAAATCAATTACATAAACAGGAACCCTTCCGATTATCAAATCAAATGTGTCTGTTATCTGTGTTGAACCAGGCAAGTTCAATTGTAACACAAACTCCACAACATGCCCCACCGGAGCATATTCATCAACCATAATATTAACAGAAGAGAAGTTTATTTCGCCAGTCGGTATTAATCCAAAATTAAGGTCACCGGAAGAATTGAAAGTTATATAGGGATCATCAGAGCTAAGCAAACCTGTAACATCTACGGCATCGGCATGTCCCGAATTAGAAACCGATATTTGTATATCGGCAATTTCACCGGGATCGAGTCTGTTATCATCATTATCAATAACGACAGGCTCTCCTATCACAAGTATAGGTGCATAGATAACATTATCCAAATTTATTTTCCACTCATCATCATCAGAGCCGATATCCACAACCATCAAAATATCATGCATATCAGGAACATTTTCTGCGATCTGAAATGATATGACATCAGTTAACGTGATTGTTGCTCCCGGACCAATATCGCCAATAAACTCAGATGTATCAATCATTGTAATATATTCATCATCAACCTGAGCAATAAGCTCTGTATTAGTATATGTCTGACTCCCGGAATTTATAATCTCAAAACTATAAAATGCAGTCTCACCAAACTCAAGCTGACTATCATCACCCGATTGAACTGTGTAGGTAAATGAAAGTCCGGTTGAAAGCTGATAGCTTTTAATATCAGAGATTCCATCTGCACCGGTAACTTTGATGGCAAATTCATAAATATCAGAAGCATTACTAGCGTCAATGGTTAGCAATCCTGAATTATCAATAGAAATATCATTCGGAAAACTCAAAGGGGAGAAAGTAAGTTTTTGATCGTCTTCAAGAGGTGGAATATTTGAAAAAGAGGATATTTCCAAATTTTCACCATCACCATTTGAGACACCTGTAATCCAGGTTGATGATTCCGATGGAAAAAGTGCAGAATAGTAAAACTCAATCTCCCCGTCAGGATATAACATAACAGTAAAATCAACCGGAGCATTGGAGCCATCTTCAAGAGTGGCCTTAAATCTGAATGCAGCATAATTTTCATTACCTTCATACCAGATTCCCTTGTCGCCAGAGTAAGGAATATTCATCTCTTTATTCAACATTGGAGCTATCATTGGCTCATATTCAAACAAAAGCATATCATCAACCTGGTATGGCAGCGGGAGACTGGTTTCGCGAAACATAATAAAGCCGTTCTCGTGAATGATCAGGGTATCAATCATATTTCCATAAAAAGGGAAATCAAAATCGAGTGATTGTTTTGCATATTTACCGCTAATCATCGTAAGTTCATTTCCCCCAACAACGGGATAAGAGCTACCATCCAGAGTTTCTGTATAATCAAGCACCACATCCCATTTATATGGAGATACTCCACCTGATGCTTCCATCTGGTAAGTATATATCCCCCCGGCCACGTATGGTGGCAAACTCTCAGTATCAATGTTTACTTTAGCGAAATTTAATGAATGAACTACAGAAAGCGTTGTCAGTCCGTTTTCAACAATCGGGACATTGGTTTGCTGGCATGGAATCTCAATAACACCATTAGTGTAATCCATTAATGAAAATTCAACAATCTCTCCGGTTGCAGTATTATCAGGATCATCTTCACGAACTTCAAAAAAGAATTTCACTGATTCGCCAACATTAACATAACTTAACAGAGAGGTTACATCCAGACCGAATTCAATTGTTTTATCAGTAATAGAGCTACCACCCTGCATATAATTGTCACCTCCCTGGTAGTTAAAGATGGGAAAGTCCATTGAATATTCCGGAACCGTTGCCAAGATATCAGACGAAACTCCGGCAATAACCTTGATTTTATTTCTGGAATTATGCATTAACTTGATTTTAAATGTAGCCTGGGGTTCATAGTCAGCATTAGCATTAATAACCGTTACAGATTTATTCCAGATACCACCATCCTGTTTTTCCTCTGCCAAAACTTTA
>JAOZOC010000203.1 GCA_029933495.1 Bacteroidales bacterium | reverse complement strand
AATAGTAATTAATTTTTAAAACAATAAATCAAAAACAATGGCAAAAGAAAAATTATCAATCGGAGAGGTTTCAAAACCAAGATTTGAATTCAGAACATTCGGAAGAGATTTCGATGAGGCAGCATACCTGATGTCGCGCCTATCGGTACCGGTACCGAAAAAAGTGTGGGAAAGATATTCTGAGGAAATCTATATCCTTTCAAAAACCAATGATGTTAACAATACTAAAATCCGTGACGGAAAGATGGACATCAAGACTTTTGTTCAGGAAGTTGACGGACTTGAGCAATGGAATCCGCTTATGAAGGGTGAATTCCCGATTAAAGCAGAAGTCCTGAAAAATGAGGTATTTCCAGCTTTTAAAGTTGATATGCCAGCATTGGAAAAAGATGAATATACACTTGAGGAATTTCTTCAAATCATTAAAGACCATCCCGACCTTCAGGCTGTTAATGTTGAGAAAGAGCGTTACGGTTATATGGTGAATGACACAATCTGCGAATACGCAGTAGTTTATATCAATGGTGCTTCGGTTGTAACTGTCAACTCCGAATCCACAGAACTTGATGATATCAAAAAAACAATCAAAGACCTTGATATTGAAGGTGTTGAGAATATTAACTATCTTCAGGCAATTAAAAGAGTTATTGGCTGGATTGATAATCCTTTGGCTAATTAACCCCTCTGTCCTTGCGGACATCTCCCCTGAAGGGGAGAGAAAGCTGGTGCTTTGAAATGGCACAGAAGCAATTGAAGATTACTGAGTGAATTGGTATAATGGTAGATTGATAATTCCAATTTTAACAAATTAACAGATTTAACAAATAAAACAAAAGAAAATGGCACAGGAAATAGAAAGAAAATTTTTGGTAAAGGGCGATTTTATGCCTTTTGTGACAAAACAGACAAGAATAACACAAGGATACCTGTCATCAGTTCCTGAAAGAACTGTAAGAGTCAGAATTAAAGGTGATAAAGGATTTATCACTATTAAAGGAATAGGAAATGAATCAGGAGCAAGCCGCTATGAATGGGAAAAGGAGATTTCTGTTGAAGAGGTAAATGAACTTCTGAAACTATGCGAGCCCGGAATTATTGACAAAACCCGTTTTATTGTTCCGTCCAGCGATGGTTTGAAATTTGAAGTTGATGAGTTTTATGGTGACAATGAAGGTCTTACTGTTGCCGAGATTGAACTTCCTGATGAGGATTTCAAATTTGACAAACCTGAATGGCTCGGCAAGGAAGTTACAGGTGATGTTAAGTATTTCAATTCAATGTTGATGAAGAATCCTTATAAAAACTGGTAATAATAAAAGACCTAACAGTTCTTGAAGACCTGTTAGGTCTCATAGATAAGACAAGCGCCCACGCTTGTCACAGTATCAATAATTAACTGTTATATCAACAAATATGACCGAAGAGAAAAAGGCAAAAGCGTTCGATCCTTTGGATATGAACAACTACAAGATAGAGAAACTGCCAAAACGTTCAAAATCAAAGGTTGAGTCAATCCTTGCAATGATTGGCAGCCCGCTGGCAGTCATTACATTTATACTGATATATTTTGTAGCCAAACCGGGTTTTCTGATTCATATTGACCCGTCTTCACTTAGCGATTATGCACGTCAGATATATGAAACAATCGGTGCTGAGGAGTTTTCGAGGATCAATATTGCTATGATGGCAATTTTTGCGGTTGGCATTGTTTTATGGATGACCGAAGCAATCCCTAACTATCTCACCTCTTTGATTATCATTATCAGCCTTGTACTTACCGGAGTGCTTAGCGAAAAAGAGGCTTATGCACAACTTGGTCACAAAGTAATGTGGTTAAACATTATGTCATTTGTATTGGCAAGTATGCTTGTAAAAACAGGGCTTGCCAAACGTTTTGCTCTTTGGTTTATAGTTCATTTCGGGAAAAATTCCTCCTCATTGTTTTTGAGTTTTCTTTTGATAAATGTTGTTTTATCGGCATTTATATCGGCAACAACAGCCAAGGCTGCTATTCTGCTGCCTATTTTTATGGTAATTGCAGCTATTTACGGAGCAAGGGGCGGAGATAATAAAAACAATTTCGGACGGAATATCGTACTACAAAACCTGTTTTACATAAATATCGGGGCAAGCGGATTCCTGACAGGTTCGGGAGCAAATCTGCTTGCTGCATCACTCATTGCCGGTGTTACGGGAGCCGACATCTTTTTCTCCGACTGGATGAAAGCAAACTTCCCCGTTGCCATAGGACTTATGGTTATCGGATATCTTGTGGCAACAAAGATTTTCTTCCCTTTGAAAAAAGAGGAACGCGTACCGCAAATCGAGGGGGGAATGGAAAGGCTGAAAGAGGAACTTGGCAAACTTGGAAAGATCAGCTTTGAAGAGATAAAATCGGCTGTGCTGTTTCTTGCAATTTTAGCACTCTGGGCAACTGACAAATACCACGGAATCAGTCCGACTGCAGTTGCTTTCCTCGGAGCGATAATTGCACTTTTGCCACGTATCGGTATTGTCAAATGGAATGATGTGGATATTCCCTGGCACCTGATGCTTTTTTCGGCCGGAGCTTATACTCTCGGAGCCGGTTTTAAGGCTACCGACCTTCCGTCACTTTCGGTTAACGCCACTTTTGACACACTCGGACTTGGAGCGGAAACACCTTTCTGGATGCTCTATCTTTTACTGACCTTTGCAATGGTTTTCAGTGCTTTGTTTTTCCAGTCGAAAACAATGCGGACAATGATATTTGTTCCCATAGCCCTCGGAGTGGCCGTTCGTTTTGGTTACAACCCCATAAGTCTTGCCCTTCCGGTGGCTTTCCTTATTGAGCACGTTTATGCCCTGCCATTCAATAGTAAACCGGCTGCCCTGCTTTACGAAACAGACCAGTACAGTATGACCGACACATTCAAATACGGACTTACAATGCTTGTCATAGGCTGGTTCATGAGCATCCTGATGGGTGAAACCTGGTATCGCTGGCTTGATATTACACCAAATGGGGTATTTGGGATTTTTTAAAATGGACTTTCAGTGCTCATTAGTTATGCTATTTCTCTTTTATTTCCTCCAGAAAGCAGGCGAGAAAATAATCAGCACTGTAAACAGTTCAAGCCGGCCGAGCAGCATCAGGAAAGATAAAAACCATTTACCGACGGCAGGTATGCCCGAATAATTTTCAACCGGACCCACATCTCCAATTCCCGGGCCGATATTTCCGAGGGAGGCAATAGTTGCGCCGACAGCTGATGAAAAATCAAGCCCCACCCAGGTCATTATGAAGGTTCCGAAAAAGAAGGTCAGCATATAGAACATAAAAAAGGCAAGAACAAGATGAATGATCTCTTCCGATACCGTTTTCTGATTATACCTTACAGGGATCACCGCTCTGGGATGTATCATCCTTTTAAACTCCAGTGCACTGCTCTTTAACAGCAGGATATGTCTTGCTATTTTAATTCCTCCACCCGTTGAACCGGCACTTCCCCCGATGAACATCAGTACAAAAATAAAAATCCAGATGTGGGCAGGCCATAACAGGTAATCGGCTGATACAAATCCTGTTGTGGTGACAATTGAAACAACCTGAAACAAAGAATCCCGGAAAATTTTCTCAACATCACCGTTCCCTTCAAAAATAAGAAGAAGTGTTATTATTACTGCGAACCCAAAAGTGAAAAGGATATATGTCCTGTACTCTTCATTCTTCCAGACCGTTCTTAGTTTTCCATGGATTGCGAAATAATGCAGTGTAAAATTCGTTCCGGCAAGAATCATAAATACAATGATAACATATTGCAGATAAGGAGAGTAGTTGGCAACCGAAGCATTCTGAGTTGAGAAACCGCCTGTCGCCATTGTTGCAAAGGAGTGAGCGAGTGAATCGAAAAAACTCATATCTCCCAACATTAAAAACACTGTTTCAGCAAAGGTCAGGGCAACATAGATCAACCAGAGTCTTTTGGCTGTTGCCGTAATACGCGGATGCAGCTTGTCGGGGGTTATTCCAGGCATCTCTGCAACAAAAAGCTGCATGCCTCCGATTCCGAGTAAAGGCAGAACAGCAACAGAGAGAACAATAATACCCATCCCGCCAATCCAGTGTGTCATTGCTCTCCAGAAAAGTATTCCTTTTGGAAGTGACTCTATATCAGTCAATATAGATGCTCCCGTAGTAGTAAAACCCGAAATTGTCTCGAAAAAGGCATCCGTAACATTTGGAATTGCTCCGCTAAGCAGATAAGGGATCATCCCGAAAAGTGAAATTACAATCCAGGCAAGTGACACGATAAGATATGCCTCCCGTTTCCCTATCTTTTTTTCGGCATCTTTAGTAAAATACCAGGTAAGTATTCCAGTGATGAAAGTGAATATCCCGCTGTTCATCAAGCTGAAGCATTTATTCCCACAGAAATATAATGAAAACGGAATTCCGGTAAACATAAACAATCCTTCGATTATCAGCAGAAAACCAAGAATATGAATAATTATTTTCCAGTTTATTTTCGGAAGAAAACTCATATTTGTCAGAACCAGGATTTGGGTTTAAATAATTTTTCAACTTTCGAAATAGCATAAGGAAACGCAAATACCACAACCTTATCATTTTCTTCAATCTGAAAACTTCCTGTTGCTATAAAGGCCTTATCGCCCCGCACAATACCACCAATAAAGCTGCCTTCAGGTATATGAAGTTCCGTAATCGGTTTCTTGGTCACCGGCGATTTGGGCTGTGCTACCAGCTCAATAACCTCCGCATCAATATTACTGAGACATTTCAGCATACTTATCTCGGCACTGTGCGTAAAACGTGATATATAGCTTGCCGTGATCAGCTTTTTATTAATTATCGTGTCAATTCCGACACTTTGAGCAATATCAATATAATCAATGATCTCAACTAGTGCGATAGTCTTTTTTGCTCCCAGCTTGCGGGCATGCAGACAGGTCATTATGTTGGTTTCCGTATTGTCGGTAACGGCAATAAAGGCATCCATATTCTTGATATCTTCTGCTTCAAGCAGTTCAATATCCCGGGCATCACCATTAATTATCAGTGTCCTGTCAAGGTCTTCAGCGAGCAATTCACAGCGGCTTTTTCCCTTTTCGATAAGCTTGATATTACGATTTTTCTCGAGTATTTTAGCAGTTCTGCGTCCGATCCTTCCTCCCCCAACGATCATAATATCATTCATTTCAATTTCCTGTTTTGCCCCCAATTCGAGCAACTGAGGAATTCCTTCGGGCTTTGTGATCACATAAGCAAGGTCATTTGGTTTAAAAACATCATTACCGCTCGGAATAAATGCTTTCAGATCGCGATAAATTGCTATTGCCCTGAATTGAAGATCAGGATGGTCGCGTGCAATTTCAGAAAGAGTTTTATTGACCACATAAGCATCATCTTCAAGCCTCAGCATAAAAAGCGAAAGCAATCCGTTTGAAAACTTGAATGTTTCTGTTGCTGCTGTCTGTTTTAGCAAATCAATGATATCATCGGCAGCAATAATCTCCGGACTTACAATTTCATCAATCCCAAGGCTCTGGAACAGGTTCTTTTTTGATTTAAACAGGTAAGCCGGATTGCTAACACGTGCAATGGTTCGTTTTGCTCCAAGTTTCTTCCCTACTGCAGCAGTCAGTAAATTTGTTTCCTGATTATGTACGACAGAAATCAACAGATCGGCTTTATTAACATGGGCATCCTGTAGTATCTTAGGATTGGATGAATCACCTGTTATTGTAAGAATATCCGTACTTGATTCAAGCATTTTCAGAAGATCTTCATGCGGATCAACAATTGTAATGTCGTGATTCTCGTCCTGTAACATCTTGGCAAGATGAAATCCAACCTCTCCGTCACCGGCTATAATAATATTCATAATTTAGCAATTTTTCCAAGTGCGAAATAAAAGTATTATTTTGAAATAATCAATATAAATTAATATTTTATCAAATTTGAGGCTCTTTTTTGTACTCTAATCCCGAGATTGGAATAGAATATCAGACCTACCTGGGTACCGGCGTAATAATCAATATGAATATTTCTGTGGAATATTTAAAAAAAAAAGCCCCAAGCTGATGCCTGAAGCTATTTTTTTCTTTACAATACAATAAGGAATTATGCAATCATTCCAACTCCTACCGTATTATTTGTTCCTTCATCTATTACAATCAGGCTACCTGTGGTCCTGTTACGTCTATAGCTATCGAAAAAGAGAGGTTTGGTTGTTCTGATAGAGACCTTAGCTATTTC
>JAOZOC010000202.1 GCA_029933495.1 Bacteroidales bacterium | reverse complement strand
CTAAACAAATTCAAATTATTAATATTCAAATAATCAAACAATTAATTGAAATGTTTAATGATGTACTACAAGTTTTGGGTTTTTATAATTTTTATTTTAAACATTGTTTTGAGTTTAGGATTTTGTATTTTGAGTTTTGTATCTTGTATTTCTTTCTAAACAGCAATGAATTCCCTGTTTGGTTCTTGCTCGTCCAGATTATGTTAATGCATCTAACTTCTCATAAACTGAATTACGGCTTTTATACTCGGGAACAATATCTTTCATCTTTTTTACGATGGTAAAATTATCCTGCGAACCGAAAAGCTCAATCAACTCATCAATAAGCTCTGATACCTCTTCAAAATCGTACTGACGCACTTTACCTATCATAATTTGCGGATGATGAGTAGGTAGGGTGTTTTCCTGATCATTCAGTAGTTCCTCATAGAGCTTTTCTCCGGGGCGCAATCCTGTAAATTTAATGGGGATATCTTTCTCAGGCTCCAGTCCTGAAAGCTTTATCATTCTTTTAGCAAGATCAATGATCTTAACCGGTTTGCCCATATCGAACAGGAAAATCTCACCTCCGGTACCCATCGAACCTGCTTCAAGAACTAATTGTGAAGCCTCCGGAATAGTCATAAAATACCGTATAACTTCGGGATGTGTAACAGTTACCGGGCCACCGTTTTCAATTTGCTTTCTGAACAGCATAACTGCCGATCCGTTCGAGCCCAGAACATTGCCAAAGCGGGTTGTGATAAATCTTGTTTCCGACTTTTGGTCTAACGATTGAATGTATATCTCGGCAATTCTTTTTGATGCTCCCATCACATTTGTCGGGTTTACAGCCTTGTCAGTGGAGATCATAATGAACTTGTCAACATCATATTTCACAGCAAGATCAGCAACAGTCTTCGTTCCCTTGATGTTTGTGTGAAGAGCTTCCGACGGGTTATTCTCCATCATTGGAACGTGTTTATAAGCAGCAGCATGATACACTATTTCTGGTTTGAATATCTTAAAAGCTCTCTCCATCCTGACCTCATTACAAATATCTGTGACGGCAATCTCAAAATTTTCATCGGGATACTTCTCGTTAATCTCTATTTCGAGGTCGAAAAGTGCACTTTCAGCCTGATCGAGCAAAACCAGTTTTTTAGGAGAGTATCTCAATATCTGTCGAACAAGCTCACTTCCGATAGAGCCGGCAGCACCTGTAATCAAAATAATCTTGCTATTCAATTCGCTGTGTATCTTCTTCTCATCCAGCCGGATAACATCCCTTTCGAGAAGGTCTTCAATTCTGATTTTTTTTATCTGTGTAAAACTCAGTTCGCCATTAATCCAGTTTGACACCGGTGGGACTGACATCACTTTTGTGTCATATTTAAGACAAACATCAACTATTGCCTGCTTCTTTGCAGCATCCAGCTTCTGTACTGAGATTATTACACTCTCGACAGGTTGAGCAGCCAGCAAATCATCCAGCTTCTGAAACTTATTGATTGGAACCCCTTCGAGTTTCTTTCCCCATTTGTTTCTATCATCATCAATAAATGTAATCACCTTATATTTTATGCCAAGGTCTCTGTCAAGTGCTCTTTTTGTTATTACTCCCGCCTCACCTGCACCAAAGATCACTACATTTATACTTTTACCAGAAGGATTTATCATTTGCAGATAACTAATCTTAACCAAAATCCTGAATGTCACCATACCGAACAGAACCGCAAGGAATTCTATGATAATTATTGAAAATGGGATTATGAATCTTCCGTTAACAAAGTAATAAGTTATCAGATTTGAAGCCATAAAAATAAGACTTCCAATCAGGACAACAATAAATATCCTGACAGCATCTTCTGTACTTGTATATCTGATAATGCCTGCGTAAGTCTTTGATATAAGAAAACTCACAGCCCTCACACTAACCATTAATGCAAAGACCTGTGGCCATCGTATAATTTCAGATTCAGGAATATGAAAGTTAAATCGAAGTAGGTAGGCAAGGATAATCGAGAAAATCACAATGGATATATCAATTACAAAAATGAGCCACCGCGGGATATTTTGTTTTGAAAATAACATACATATTCAATTTCTGCAAAATTACGATTAATTTAATACTTTTGCTGCATCAATAGTACAAACATTTAAACATATTAATGTAATGAAATATACTGCATTTACAAAGTTTCATGAAGATTTTGGAGCTAAAATGGTTGAGTTTGCCGGTTATTATATGCCGGTTCAATACGAAGGCGTTGTTGCTGAGCATAAGACTGTCCGCAATGGAGTTGGTGTTTTTGATGTGTCGCATATGGGCGAAGTTTGGGTAAAAGGCCCTAAGGCTTTTGAGTTTGTTCAATGGGTAACTTCAAATGATGCTTCAAAGCTGATTGATGGTAAAGTTCAGTACTCTTGCCTGCCAAACGGAAAAGGTGGAATTGTTGATGATCTTCTTGTTTATAGATTTGATGAGGAGACTTACCTTCTGGTGATAAATGCTGCCAATATCGAAAAGGACTGGAACTGGCTTATGAAGCAAAGTGAAAAATTCGGATTGGAAATCGGTAAAGATCTTTATAATGCTTCCGATGAGATTTCACAGCTTGCAATACAGGGACCGCTTGCTCTGAAAGCGATGCAAAAGCTTACGGATGAGCCTGTTGAAGATATGGAGTATTACACTTTTAAAAAGCTGAACTTTGCTGGAGTAGAAGGTGTAATATTTTCAACAACAGGTTATACCGGCTCGGGTGGATGTGAAATCTATATGTCGAATGATGATGCTCCTAAAATCTGGAAAGCAGTTTTTGAAGCAGGTGAAGAGTTTGGTATTAAGCCTATTGGATTAGGTGCCAGAGATACTTTGCGTCTTGAAAGTGGTTTTTGTCTTTATGGAAATGATATTAATGATACTACATCTCCAATTGAGGCAGGATTAGGCTGGATCACAAAATTTACTGATGAAAAGGATTTCATTGATAAGGAATACCTGTTGAAGCAGAAAGAGGAAGGTGTAACGAGAAGGTTGCGCGGTTTTGAGATGATTGACCGCGGGATACCGCGTCAGCATTATGAAATTTGCGATGCAGACGGAAATACGATAGGAGAGGTTACTTCCGGGACAATGTCGCCAATGCTGAATGTGGGAATCGGGATGGGATATGTAAAGACCGGTTTTACAAAGTTTGATACTGAAATTTATATTAAAGTCAGAAACAAATTGCTAAAGGCCAGAGTTGTCAGGCTTCCGTTTTATAAAGGATAAAATATGAATACAATTGAAGTTTGCTTTTCCCCGAAACTTTACGAAGACAGGTTGACGAGGGATAATTTTGTTGTTGTTATTGTTGATATTTTAAGAGCTACAACATCAATTTGTACGGCGTTTAAAAACGGAGCTAAATCATTGATTCCCGTCCCTTCAATTGAGGAGGCAAAAGAATACAAGAAAAAGGGATATATCGTTGCTTCTGAAAAAGATGGCAAAGTGCTTGATTTTGCAGACTTTGGAAATTCAGCATTTGATTTTTCAGAGGAGAATGTTAAGGGGAAGGTTGTTGCCTACAGTACTACAAATGGTACAAAGGCAATTGAGTTAGCCAAGGATGCCGAACAGGTAGTAATGGGTTCTTTTATTAATTTGCGTGCTCTTTCCGATTGGCTGATTGACAAGGATAAGAATGTAGTTATTTTATGTGCTGGATGGAAAAATAAGTTTAACCTTGAGGATTCAGTTTTTGCCGGTGTACTGGTTGAGAATCTGATTGATTCCGGTAATTTTGATCCTGATTGTGATTCTGCACTGGCAGCACTCGATTTGTGGAAGACAGCAGAAACAGATCTGCTGGGCTTCATTGAAAAAGCAGCCCACCGCCACCGCCTGAAAAAACTAGGACTTGATGATGTGCTTGAGTATTCGTTTACCCTTAATACTTCCGATGTTGTTCCTGTTTTAAAGGATGGGAAGATTGTTTGTGCAAAAAGAGTTTGAGACCTAACAGGTCTCCAAGACCTGTTAGGTCTAAATACTTAAAACTATGAATTTTAATTTTTTTATAGAGCAGTTTGCCGACCTGAAAATAATGAGATATCAGGTGCCCGGCTTTGAGAAATTATCTCTCAAACAAAAGGAACTAATCTACTATTTAAGCGAAGCTGCTATTTGTGGCAGAGATATTATTTTTGACCAGAACTATAAACATAATCTGCTTGTTCGTAAAACACTGGAACATATCTATAAAAAATATTCCGGTGACAGGGAGTGTGATGATTTTCAGAAGTTTGTGGTATACCTGAAAAGAGTTTGGTTCTCAAACGGTATCCATCATCATTATTCAATGGATAAGTTTTTTCCTGAAATATCTGAAGATTATTTTGCTGAGCTTTTATCAAACTCACAACCGGATAACCTTTCATTGATTGGTAATGAAACAATTGAACAGTTTATTGAAAGAGTTTCCGATATAATCTTTAATCCGGATATTGCTCCAAAACGTGTCAGTCTTGATTCAACCGGAGACCTTATTTTAAATTCTGCCTGCAACTATTATGAAGGCGTTTCGCAAAAGGAAGCTGAGGAGTTTTATGAAAAGATGAAGGATGAAAATGACCCAAATCCTGTTTCTTACGGGTTGAATTCAAGATTGGTGAGGGTTGGTGGAGAACTAAAAGAGGAGGTTTGCAAGATTGGTGGCAGATATTCGGAGGCAATTGAGAATATTGTCAGATGGCTTGAAAAAGCCATTCAGGTTGCTGAGAATGACAATCAAAAAACGGTTATAGAGAAACTTGTTGAATATTATAAAACAGGCGATTTGAAAACATTTGATGAATACAGTATTGCCTGGCTGAAGGATACTGACTCACTGATTGATTTTACTAATGGCTTTATTGAGGTTTATGGAGATCCTCTTGGAATAAAGGCCAGTTGGGAAGCAGTTGTCAATTTTAAAGATATGGAAGCCAATCACAGGGCTGAGGCAATAAGCAGAAATGCACAATGGTTTGAGGATAACTCACCGGTTGAGCCACAATTTAAGAAGAAGAAAGTTAAAGGCGTTACTGCCAAAGTCATAACTGCTGCAATACTCGGTGGCGACTGTTATCCATCCACGCCCATTGGAATTAATCTGCCCAATGCTGACTGGATCAGGGCAGAATATGGATCTAAGTCAGTGACCATTGAGAATATCACGTACAGCTATCATCAGGTTTCGCAGGGTAGTGGATTTCTGGAGGAATTTTGCAATTCACAGGAAGAGATTGAACTTTCAAGGAAATTTGGTTTTATCGGCTCCAACCTCCACACGGATCTGCACGAATGTCTTGGTCATGGTTCAGGACAATTATTACCAGGTACAAGCCCTGACTCCCTTAAGAATTACGCTTCTACACTTGAAGAAGCCCGAGCCGACCTGTTTGCACTTTATTACATAATGGATAAGAAACTGATAGAAATCGGTGTGATGCCTGAGATGGATGTTGCAAAGGTTGAGTATAGCGGTTATATCCGTGGTGGATTAATTACTCAGTTAACAAGGATAGAACCAGGGAAGGATATTGAAGAGTCGCATATGCGCAACAGACAATTAATTGCGAAATGGTGTTACGAAAAGGGAAAGGCTGAAAATGTAATTGAGATGTTTAAGCAGGAAGGTAAGTCGTATTGCAAAGTCAATGATTATGGCAAGTTACGTAGTCTGTTTGCAGAATTGCTTGCCGAAGTCCAGCGAATAAAGTCGGAAGGTGATTTTAAAGCCGGGAAAAATCTGGTGGAGAAATACGGAGTAAAAGTTGATTTGAATCTTAATAATGAGGTCAAAGACCGTTTTGATAAATTGGGTATTGCTCCGTATGGCGGGTTTATTAATCCTGTCTATACACCTGTAAAAGAGAACGGAAGGCTGGTTGATATTAAAATCAGTTACTCTGATGATTATCTTAGGCAGATGATGCATTATTCTGAGAAGTATTCATTTTGCGATCATAGCTAAAGCCTTATGTAAGTGTAATTGCTGGCGATAGGAAAAAATGCCACAAAAGCTCCAAAACACAAAATTCAGACAAAAAATGTAACAATAGCATAAGTTTTTGTTTGAAATAGGGAGATTCCTCAATGCATGAGTTTTGATAATGCAATAAAAAATCTGCTATCTTTGCACCAAATGTATTTCGTAAAAACACCCGTCATATTATCTTTGTTTTATAAAAATCTTTTTTGGAAGGTTAATACAAACAAAAAGGTTATTTATCTTACTTTTGATGACGGGCCGGATGAA
>JAOZOC010000201.1 GCA_029933495.1 Bacteroidales bacterium | reverse complement strand
GAGGGTGTTATCAGAGATATTACGGAAAGGATTAATGCAGAGGATGATTTTAAAAAGAGTGAGGAAAAGCTAAGAACCCTTGCCGACTTTACCTATAATTGGGAGTATTGGTTAGACCCTGAAGGGAAAATGGTTTATATGTCTCCATCATCAGAAAGAATAACGGGATATAGAGCCGATGAATTTATGGAGAGTTCCGATTTATTAATTGATACAACTCATCCTGATGATCTGTCTTCATTTAAAGAGCATCTTCTTGATGAAAATAACCTAGATGGTGTTCTTGAGCTTGATTACAGGATTGTGACCAGACAAAACAAAGTAAAATGGATAAACCATATTTGCCAGAAAGTGTATGGGGACGATGGAAGATATCTTGGCCGAAGAGTAAGTAATAAGGATATAACTGATGGTAAGATTGCCGAGGAGGAACTTCGAAATAGTGAAGAAAGATTCAGAGCACTATTCTATAAAGCTCCGGATGCAATAATTGTTCAGGATTATAAAGGTAAGATTTTAGATGCAAATCCTGCGGCCGGTCAACTTTATCAGATGGAAAATGATAAACTAACCGGAAAGACCATTTTTGAATTTGTCCCAAAGGAAAGCAGAAGTGAATTCAAAACAGATTTTTCTATGTGGATTGAAGGTAAAATGGATAACAAGCGTAGCTTTATACTTACTACTACCAGTAAATCCATTCCGGTTGAAATTCACGCAAGCAGGATTCGATATTCAGGTAATGATGCTTTGATGTTTAACATTAGAGATATTACTGCAATAATTGAGTCAGAAAATAAATTAAAAGAGGCAAAAGAAAATGCGGAGCAGGCTGATATGCTGAAATCTGTATTCCTGGCAAATATGTCACACGAAATCCGTACTCCGATGAATGCGATAATAGGATTCTCAGAAATATTGTCAGATGAGGAACTGTCAAAGCGTGAGAGAGAAGAGTTTATCAGGTATATTACCCAGGGAAGTAATACACTGATGAATCTTATTGAAGATATTATTGATATTACAAAAATTGAAGCCGGTAAGATTAAGATAAATTTTACTGAATGTAATGTCAGTAATCTGATGGATGAGCTCTATGCTACATTCCTGAAAATCAAGAACAGGAATGGGAAGAAGTCGATGGAGTTACGTCTTAACAAGCCTGTTTCTGATAAAGATTTTTCTATTTCTACTGACCCCAACAGAATAAGACAAGTGTTGTCAAATCTTCTTGGTAATGCACTCAAATTTACTGATGAGGGATATATCGAACTTGGTTTTACACTTGAAAGGGAAAATCAAGTTGTTTTTTATGTTAAGGATACAGGAATTGGTATTCCGAAAGAGGAGCAGAAACTTATTTTTGAAAGGTTCGGTCAGGTGGAAGAGGCACAGGATAAAGAGAGGAAAGGAACAGGCCTTGGACTTGCCATCTCAAAAAAACTTGCAGAATTGCTTGGTGGTAATCTTACGGTTGAGTCGGAAAAGGATGTTGGCTCAATTTTCAAACTTACCCTTCCGGTTGATCTTGGCGCAGGAAAGGTTGAAAAGAAGAAAATTGAGATCAAGGTACCGGAAATTAACTGGAATAATAAAGTTAT
Source organism: Bacteroidales bacterium (assembly GCA_029933495.1). Taxonomy (GTDB): domain Bacteria; phylum Bacteroidota; class Bacteroidia; order Bacteroidales; family JAADJA01; genus JAADJA01. The sequence goes on along the minus strand of JAOZOC010000201.1, from coordinate 4,694 downwards.
TCTTATTGCGGAGGACTCGGTGTTGAACTATACTTACCTTGAAGCAATATTACAACGAACAAATGTTAAACTTTTATGGGCAAAAGATGGTAAAGAAGCTGTTGATATGTGTCAGGAAAATGATGATATCGACATAGTTTTGATGGATATTAAAATGCCTGTTCTCGACGGACTAAATGCAATAAAAGAGATTAAGAAATTCCGCAAAGACCTTCCAATCATAGTACAGACTGCTTATGCAATGCCCGAAGACCGTGAACGTAGTTTTGCCGCCGGCAGTGATGAATATCTTACCAAACCGCTTAATGCTACCGAACTGTTTAAGACAATAAGCAAATTTATAAATTGATTATTTTATTTTGTCATTTCATTTTGCTACTGTTTTGAGAGAAGATATATTTCTCTCCACTTTTGTCATATGTATATAAGCTGCAACTTTTTTATTTTAAGTATTGTCATGTGTGTGAGTAACATCCAAAATACAAAAGAGAATGAAGAAATTATACGTTTTATTATTACCTGCAATTTTTTTAGGAATTACTTTCCTGTTATTAGACTCTGATTCCGGAAAACAAAGTATTAAAAATAGTAATTCTCCCAATGACTGGTTTTTCAGGCAGAGGGCGTTTCCATCCGGACAAATCCCTCATGATGTATATTTGAAGGCTTTGAAGCAGAGTCAGGAAATGAAAAAGCAGGCTGCAAATAAAGATGAAAAAATTTGGGAGTTTGCCGGTCCGACCAATATCGGAGGCCGTATTTCTGATGTTGAAATGTATCCTGACGATTTGCAAACCATTTTTGTGGGTGCAGCTTCTGGTGGAGTTTTTAAGTCGGAAGATGCTGGAAATACCTGGATCCCGATTTTTGATGATGCACTTAGCCTTTCAATTGGTGATATCGCAATTGCTCCTTCAAATAAAGATGTGATTTATGTTGGTACAGGCGAGGCAAATGCTGGCGGAGGTTCACTTGCTTATGATGGTGTGGGTGTATATAAATCGACTGATGCTGGTGAAAACTGGGAATATATTGGCTTGCCTGAAAGTGGTAGTATTGGCCGTATGGTTGTTAGCCCTGATAATCCGGAGGTTCTTTATGTTGCGACTATGGGAAGCCTGTTTGGTAACTCTCCTGACCGTGGTGTTTACCGGACTCAGAATGGAGGTCAAACCTGGGAGAATGTGCTGTTTGTTTCGGATTCAACAGGAGCAATTGACCTTGTTATTAATCCCAATAATCCTGATATCCTGTATGCTGCAATGTGGGAACGGGTGCGAAGGCCTGACAGAAGAAGTTATGGCGGACCTACATGCGGAATATACAAAACTGAAAACGGAGGGAATTCCTGGACAGAGCTCTCTGGTGGATTGCCAATGTCTAACAACGGACGTATCGGAATTGATATATCAAAATCTAATCCGGATATTTTATATGCAATTTATGCTGATAAGACCGGCTATTTCAAAGGTATTTACAAAACACAGAATGGCGGTGACGCATGGATTCAGGCTGACGACGGGAGCATTCAATATCAGTCTTACGGCTGGTGGTTTGGAAGGATTAAGGTTGATCCGGTGAATCCGGATATTGCTTACGCGATTGCCTTTACTCTTCATAAAACCACAAACGGAGGAAACAGTTGGTCGGATAATACCGGGTATAATGTTCATGTTGATCAGCATGAGATTTATATTCATCCTGAAAACAATAACTTTCTGATTCTTGGCAATGACGGAGGGTTATATATTTCTCAAAATGGTGGTAGCACCTGGACAAAGAAAAATAATCTGCCGATTACTCAATTCTACACATGTGAGATTGACAATCAGTACCCGCAGCGCCTTTACGGTGGAGCACAGGATAACGGAACAAACAGAACAATGACCGGGAACTTTGGAGACTGGGAATCAATTTATGGTGGCGACGGTTTCTATGTTCTTGTTGATCCTGAAAATAATAATTATGTTTATGCCGAATCGCAGTATGGTGGATTTGGGCGTTCGACAAATGGGGGCAACTCGTTTACCGGGGCTACCAGCGGCATCAGCTATTCAGATCGCAATAACTGGAATACCCCTGTTGTTTTTGATCCTGCTAATCCTCAAATATTATATTTCGGCACAAACAAAGTCTATAAGTCAACGAACAGAGCCGTTTCATGGACCGCAATAAGTGATGATCTTTCAAACGGTTCGGGTGGTGGAAATCTGACTTTAGGGACGGTGACAACCCTTGCGGTATCTCCTGTTAATCCCGATATTGTTTATGCAGGTACCGACGATGGAAATGTTTGGGTGAAAGCAGAAAGTAACTGGAATAAAATTTCTGATGACCTGCCAGTTAGCTGGGTAACACGAGTTGCTGCTGATCCTTACGATGAGAACACAGCCTATGTCACTATATCAGGGTATAGGTATAATGAATATCTTCCGCACGTTTTTCGCACAACAGATAAAGGAGAGAGCTGGACAGATATTTCGGGAAATCTGCCTGAGGTTCCGGTAAATGATATTATTGTTGATCCTGAATACGATTCTGTGCTGTATATTGCAACTGATGCAGGTGCATACTACACCCAAAATCTTGGTGAAATCTGGGAGTTTATGGGTTCAAATCTCCCCAATGTGGTTATTTGTGATTTCACACTGCATAATGATACAAGAAAACTCGTTGCTGCTACTTATGGGCGTTCAATGTACAGTTATGACCTGAATCAGGATACTTTGTTAACTTCTGTTCAACCTGTCATTTCTGGTATTGATTTTGGATCGGTTAAAGTGTATCCAAACCCTTTTAAATCAGCTGTTAATATTTCATTTAGCAGCCAAAAAGCAGTTAGTGGGAAAGTTGAAGTTTATGACATTTCTGGAAAGAGAGTTGCCTCGATCTATCAGGGAGAACTTAAATCCGGCTTAAATGAGTTCAGGTGGAGACCTGTAAATACTATTGAAAGTGTATTCTTTGTTAAAATTACTGCAGGAGAGAAATCTGTTACAAAAAAGATAATATATAATAAATAATTTTTAATTGTAGAGATGCACGGCCGTGCATCTCTACACGAAAATTATGTCATATATTGTTTTACCGGTGACAGTTCCTGTTTTACTCCCTCTTTTTCACAAAACGGACAGTATTCATATTCTTCACTAAATACATAGCCACATCTTTCACATTTGTATTTTCGTTCTGTAAAGGGTTTCATTTTACGGTGGCCTGAACTGAAGAAGAATGCCAGCCCAAGAACAGGGGTAAGGAAAAGGCTTAACCAAAATAGTCTGCGAGAACCTATTTCCCGGGTCTTGCCTAGTCTTGAAAAAAGAAATACAATAACGATGTAAAGTATAATCAGTGCAAATAAAATCAGATTTTTTTCCTCCATACTGCTAATAGTTTTTCTTGTAGATTTAGGGGTCTAAAATTAATACTTTATTTTTTTGTTTGAGATTTATTTTTTAAAATGTGTTTAAGAGAACACTAAATAAATAGATCTGATGCAATCCCATCCGCAAAGAGTTTACCTCTGTTAGTTAGTTGTAAGACCCCTTTTCCATTAATAACACTTCCTGCATTAATATGTTTTTTGATCTGCTTTAAGTAGTACTCCTCATAGGATTCTCCGAAATTTTCAAGAATGTATTTTGTACTTGTTCCCCAAATTGTCCGTAAGGATGTCATAATATATTCGTTGTATTTTTGGTCCTTTGTGAGTACTTCCTTTCCCATATTTATCCCACCGTTATTAAGATTTTTGATGTATTTCGACATGTTTGAAATATTCCATTGTCTTGAATTTCCGTCAAATGAATGAGCAGATGGGCCAAGTCCGAGATATTTTTTACCCTGCCAGTAGCTGGTATTATGTTTTGAATAAGAGCTTTCTCTGCTAAAGTTGGATATTTCGTAGTGGACAAAGCTCTTATCTTCCATTACCTGCATTAAAAACAGAAATTGAAGAGCAGCCTTTTCATCATCAATATTGCTCATCTTGCCATTTTTTATGAGGATGTCAAGAGCTGTTTGCGGCTCAACTGTGAGGGCATAAGAAGAAAGATGCGGGATGGTAAAACTGAAAAACTTTTCAATATTTGCCTGCCAGTTCTCATCAGAAAGAGATGGAATTCCATATATTAAGTCAATGCTCATATTTTCAAAGCCTGCATCAAGAACCGTTTTTACTGACCTTTCGGCTTCACTTCCGGTATGAACACGATTCAGATATTTAAGATCTTCATCAAAGAAAGACTGTATTCCAATACTAAATCTGTTAATTTGTGTTTGTTTCAGTTCATTAACTTTCTCTTGCGAGATATCATCGGGATTTGCTTCGAGGGTTATTTCAGCATCTTTGTTGATTTTATGAAATGTGGCAAGCTCGTTAATTATTTTTTCTATCTCATCACTACTTAACAAAGATGGTGTTCCTCCTCCAAAATAAATAGTCTCAACTTCTTCCCCGGCAAGATAGTCCTTTTGCAGAGCAATCTCTTTCATCAGTACATCTACAAATACATCTCTGTATTTTACAGATGCCAGCGAATAGAAATTGCAATAGTGACATTTCTGTTTGCAGAATGGGATGTGTATGTATATTCCTGCCATTTTTAAAATTGTTTTTATTATTCTCCAAGCTTCGACTCCATTCTCTACCTTCCCCTAAGTTTCCATATCCAAAAGCCTAAAATCAATACTAA